>CAIVTL010000068.1 GCA_903908785.1 Caldifarciminota bacterium
GACAATGAGACCCAGGACATCTGCCGCCGGTTCGCGGCAACCGCCTGTCGCCGCGGCATCATCCGGTTTGCGGCCAACGCCAATGCCGAGGCACTACGGGACTTCAACCTCGCCCTGCAGTACTTCCCAGACTACCCGTCGGCGATCGAAGACAAGGGCATCGTGTTCCTCTACTCGGACCACCCGGACAGCGCCCGGTTCTACCTGAACCGTTTTGTCACACTCGACCCGCAATCCACCGAAATCCCGAAGGTTAGACAGATACTAGCCAAACTCAGAAACTAGAACTCGTTCGCTGGTTCCCGGCTGACGGCTGGAGCGTCGCACCTGCACGTGATTGAGCCAAGGCGGGTTACGGCCATCGCGTCGAACCGACCCCACGCGGTCGCAGCGTGACCTTTCGACGACTCCGCGCGTAACCAACTGTGCCGCAATAGCTTGCCTGCGCCGGCCAGTCGCGAGCGACGGGGCACGCGGATTGCACTCCACCATGTGCCAGCTATCCGACAAGGGGAAGGAGTCCGTCTTGGGGATTATCATACTGTCCGCGGGTTACGTTCTACCAATCGAGCCCCATTGGGGGAAACGATGAGTGTCAATCGACCCACCGGCGCAAGCCTGACTGTGCCGGGGCTCGTCCGGCCAAGTCCT
The DNA here is from genome assembly GCA_903908785.1 of Caldifarciminota bacterium. Lineage (GTDB taxonomy): Bacteria > Hydrothermota > Tepidihabitantia > Tepidihabitantales > Tepidihabitantaceae > UBA2258. Next base: position 652 of record CAIVTL010000068.1, read on the forward strand.
TCACTCGAATCCATCCGACAAGCCTTGGCCCGGCTGCAGACCGCCGTCGCCCACACCATGCGCATTCCCGGGGCAAGGCGTGACGCATTCTTTCTCGTCGGCGACGGTGTGGTATCAATCGCGGCCACGACGCTGCTCTTCCTCCTGGTCCAGGGCCGGGCATACTTCATTCTTCCGAACGCGCTCCTCGCCGGCGCGCTGGCCGCGACCTTGGTCGTGACGGCCAACATCGCGTTTCACAACTACCGCCTGGCGTGGGTCACGTTCTCGCTGTCCGACCTCCGCCGGCTGTTTGGCGCAACCGCGCTTGTCGTGATCGCGCTCACATTCGCCTCCGTCCTGCCGCAGTTCAGCCGCCTCGCGCTGCCCAACCCCGTTCTGTGGGGCATGACGCTGTTTCTATCGCTGGCCACCTTCCGCGGCAGCAAACGACTGCTGGTCGAGCCAGTCTTTGCCCGGGCCGACGGCAAACGCACGCTCATCGTCATGTCCTCAAAACATGCGTATTTCCTGCCCAACATCCTGAGACGGATGGGCGACTTCGACTACTTCATCGCCGGCATCATTGACCCGGACCCGAACCAGGTCGGGAACTATGAACAGGGCATCGAGGTCCTCGGCACGACGGACGACATCGAAGCAATCGTCGAGAAGTACCGGGCCGAAGTTGTGATGGTCATGCAGGGCCCCGACCCCGGGTTCAGTGTCAGCGACCTCTACGCCCGGCTCCACCGCATCGGCACGGTTGAAGTCAAGACCATGCCCTCGCTCACCGACATCATCGAAGACCGCTCCGACCTCGGTGCTAGCGAGAAACTCTGCATCCACGAACTCACCGGCCGGCCCCCGGTCACTATCGACGTCAAGGAAATGCGCCAGGTATTCTCCGGCCGCCGGATACTCGTTACCGGCGCCGGTGGGTCAATCGGTTCCGAACTCTGCCGCCAACTGGCGCGGCTCAACCCGGCCGGGCTGGTCCTGTTCGAGCGCGACGACTCCAACCTCTTCAACATCGACCGCGAAATCCGGCAGCTCCACCCCGACCTCGATACGACGCCATTCCTCGGCGACATCACCCACACCGCCGACCTTACCCGCGTGTTCTCGACCCGCAAGCCCGAAATCGTGTTCCATGCCGCCGCGTACAAGCACGTGCCGATACTCGAATTCCATCCCGATGACGCGATTCGGACCAACGTGCTCGGCACGCACCTCCTTGCCCGCGCCGCGGTTCGCTACCACACCGAGTGCTTCGTCTACATCTCGACCGACAAAGCCGTGAATCCCACCAGCACGATGGGCGCGTCCAAACGCCTCGGTGAGACGCTCGCCGTCTCGATGAACGGCCTGCGCGACATGCGCGTCATGGCGGTGAGGTTCGGCAACGTGCTCGACTCGCGCGGCAGCGTCTCGACCATCTTCCGCGACGCCATCACCAAACGCCAGCCCATCTACATCACCCACGAGGACATGAAGCGCTACTTCATGCTCACGAGCGAAGCGGTCATGCTCGTGCTGCAGGCAGCGGCGCTCGGCAAGGGCGGCGAAGTGTTCGTGCTCGACATGGGCGAGCCGGTCCGAATCTGGGACCTCGCGCACCGGATGGTCGAACTCGCGAACCTCACGCCCAACGTTGACATCCCGATACTCACGACCCGGCCGCGGCCGGGCGAGAAGTTGTTCGAAGAACTACTGACCGCCGAAGAAGGTACGTCCGCGACTACCAACAACCGCATCTACCGCGCCCGCATCTCCGGCAACACCTGCTACCCCGACCTGACGGCCGAGCTTCAGAAGTTGGAGGAAGCACTAGATAAGGCCGACCCCCTCACCGTCAAGAAACACCTCTCGCGCCTTGTCGCTAACTACCAGCCCGACCCCTGCTCCGGACTCACCCCCTCCTGCCACCTCAGCGTCACACAGCCCCTGGCGGCGTAACCAAGACAACCTTCTGCGGACTGCGGCGCAGGCTTCGGCCTGCGCCGCCGGTTCCGGCAGCACGGGTCGCGCACGGCTTGACCGCGCGGCCTCGTCCGGCTACATTCACACGCGATGATACATACAATTCTCGAGGCGGTCGGCGCATGGGTCATGCACCAGATATCCAACTTCGGCTACGTCGGCGTAGTCTTCCTGATGGCCATCGAGTCCGCGTGCATTCCCCTGCCCAGCGAGATTATCATGCCGTTTGCCGGCAGTCTGACCACAGTGCTCGTTATCCAGGGCGTCACGCAGGCGGCGAGGTTCAATCTCGTGCTGGTCGGCCTGGCCGGCGCGCTCGGGTGCCTCATCGGCTCAATCGTTGCCTATTGGGTGGGAGTGCTGGGTGGCCGACCGTTCGTCGAGCGCTACGGCAAGTATGTCCTGGTTTCCCACCACGACCTCGACGTGGCCGACCGGTTCTTCAAGAAGTACGGGCAGGCCGCCATCTTCATCAGCCGCCTGCTGCCCGTGGTGCGGACATTCATCTCGCTGCCGGCCGGCATCAGCCGGATGAACTTCGCCCGTTTCTGCCTCTACTCCTTCCTCGGGTCGGTGCCCTGGTGCCTGGCCCTCGCCTGGGTCGGCCGGGTCATGGGACAGAACTGGAAGGCGATTGAAGTCTACTTCCACAAAGGGGACATCGTCATCGGCGTCCTGATACTTGCGGGAATCGGGCTGTTCCTCTACCGCCACCTCCGCCGGCAGCAACCTCGCGTCAAGTAGCCTGGACTACGGTCCGTAACTCGTAACGCGCAACCCGCAACCTGTAACTACAGAAGCCCTTTCCTTCGCCTGATGAACCACTCCGCGCCCGCCAGCAATGCTATAAGGACGTAGGCCCACACGGCACGCCTCGGGTCAAACACGAACCGGCGCTGGTACGTGCCGAGTACGATGGGGCTGTCCCCGACCCCTGACCCCTGCCCCCCGACCCCCGCCCTCTGTCCCCCGTCCCCCGTCCCCAAAAACCTCCCGCCGCCGGCCTCGGAAATCGCTTTCAGCAGACCTTCATTCATTCCCGTGTTGGCCAGCTCAAGCGCCTGTTCGGCAACCACGAACTCGGTCGCTGTCCTGCCCAGCGCCGTATCGGTAAGGCTGACCGTCGCGACCGCACGATACCGGCCCGGGCCCAGCGCCTCCAAAGTCGCTTCATACACGCCCTCGCCGGTCTCGGTCATCGGAGTAACGAGCGGCGAGTTGTGATTTCCGAATCCGGGGTTCGGGATTTCGGATTTGGAGCTTTCGTCCTCGGCGACACTGAGCATTACGCTCAGCCGGGTCCACGGCCTTCCGTCCGGCGCTACTGCCCGCATCACCAACCGCACCGGCTGGCCCTGGTACAATTCCGGCTTCTCAACCTGGAGCCAGAACGGACTGGTGTCGCGCTCGGCCAGGTAGCGTACGACTCCAGTGACAAGACCCGAGAGCGCAGTGCCCTGCTCCGGCTTCTCCTCCGGCCCGAATCCCCAGCGCCACAACGGGTATCCGGCGGCGTAGACGACCTTGCCCTTGCCAAACTTCGCCGCGACCAGTAGCGGCACCTTGTTCTCCTGCGCCACGAGCCAAGTAACGGAAGAAGGGGTCCTGGGGTTCAGGGGTTCTGGGGTTCGGGCGAACGGGCGCACGCCCGTGAACGGCGGCACGCTGCTGAGGTCAATCACCCCGGTGCCAAACCAGGGCAGGAGCCTGCCCTCGGCGGTCAACTCAGGCGTGAACGTCCCCTTCCTATCTCCCCCGACCCCCGCCCCCCGACCCCCGCCCCCATCCAGGACCTTGCCGATACTCGGCCCCGGCGAGAAATCCGGGCCGGCCAGAATCAGAACCCCCGCCCCCGCCTGCACTCGTTCAGCGATAGACTGCCACAGCGCCGGGCTGCCCGACTCTACCACGTTGTCGAGGATGAATACATCCACTTGCTCCGCACTCAGCATTCCGCGCTCATCGCTCATCGCTCCGCTGACCGCCACGACCGGCACGACCTCAATCCGCTCATCGCTTGCCAGCGCCCTGGACATCATCCGCGCATCCGGCCCGGGCCGGTTCGTCACGTACGCGACCCGCACCCGTCCCGGCCGGACGTCAGCCACGACACTGCGCACGTTGTCGGCATAGTTGCTCTCTCCCATCATGCTGTCGGCCCGTGCCTCGATGACCTGCCTGCCCGGCTTGTCGAACACCACCCGGAACGGCACGTCCTGCTCGGCCATCGACTGCCCGAGCACGATTTCCTTAGCGTCTCCGCGCAGCCTCACCCGCGTCTTCTCGTCCGCGAACCCGGCCGCCGCCACGCGCACCTGCACCTCAACGGTCTCACCCGAATACACAACCGCGGGCAACATCACTCGCTCCACGCCCAGGTTGCGCTTCGCCAGCCCGCCGAATCCGACCGTGTACACCGGCACGCCAATCGCGCGCGCTGCCGCGACCGCGTCGGCCTCGCCATTATCCTGCCCGTCGCTGAGCAGCACCACCGCCCCCGGCCGCGTCTTCCCCACCGTCTTCAACGCCGCCGCAATCCGCGTCCTCTCGGCGATTTTGGGTTTTGGGTTTTGGATTTTGGATTCTGGATTTGGGATTTGGGATTTGTTTGGGATTTGGGATTTGGGATTTGACGCTTGAGCCCTTAATGCTGTGTCTCCGAATATCCACTCCTCGCGCTTCGTCCCTGCCGGCAACGTGAACCCCTGCCCGACTGCCGCTGCCGCGCTCTCGGCTCCGACCGCGCTCATGCTCTCGGACACGTCCAGTAGGATGGCGACGCGCTTCGGCCTTACGGTCCAGACCCTGCTCAGCACCGCGCCGATGAATATGGACGCGAACAGCAGCAGCACGACAACGCGCAGAACTAGCAGACAAGGGGACTGTCCCCGACCCCCGACCCCTGACCCCCGACCCCCTTTCGCGGCTGGTCGCCAGCGCAGTTCGCGCCGGTACGCCAGTACGCCGAGGACCAGCAGTATCGCGCTAACGGCGATAAGCATTGATTGGCCTGGGCAGCGACTCGGGTTCGAGGGACAGGCTCAGGCTTTCAGCGTCGGTGTTGAACCTCAGCGCCGGACTCACAAGGTCAGCCAGCCCGTCGCCGTTCGTATCGGCCACTGCCACCACCTCGTATTCACCCTTCCTCACCTTGGTCGAGAATGAACCGTCGGTCAGCACCGGGGCCAAGGCGCGCGTGCGCGGGGACATGACCGAATCCGGCCCGGCGGATTCGGATCGTGTCCCAAGCGCCTGGAACAGCACCGTGCCGGTTCCGAGCGGCCCGTTCAGCCACTTCGCTTTCCCCTTGACCGGCACTCCGTCAAAGACCGAGTCACTGGTGAAGTAGGTGAACGCCGGCCCTTTCACTTGGTTTCCTTCCAGGTCCACCGCCCGCCGCTGCATCAGGAAGTAGATAACCGCCCCGGTCGGCAGCGACTCGAGGCGCGTGAAGCTCAAGGTCTGCCAGTCCGAAGACCACGACCGCTTGAACTGCGTGTCATACTCAGTCGGCACAAACATGTAGTCCAACACTCCGGACGTGTCCACCGCCTCGCTGAACGTGACCCGGATTGCGACTCCCCGCTTCTGGCGGGCGCTGCCGGGCGACGGCGCAACCTGCGTCACCCGCGGGGCGATTGTGTCCTGCTTTGACGAACCGCGGAAGCGCCCCCTGAAACGTGCCGGGTTGCCGGCCCGGTCCCAGACGATTCCGCGCACATCGTACAGCTTCGGCTCCTGGGTCGGCGTCCAAAGCTGCACCTCGTCGTTACCTTTCCCCTGCGAAACGCCGCGCAGGGCAAGCGTATCGCCCGCCGGCCCGGTTACCGCGAAGCTGTCCGGCGACAGCCTCGTGCCGTCAATGTCCTCATCAAACACCAGCGCAACCTGGCTCCGGGTCCGGGTCACGATTTCCTGCAGATGCGGCGCGAACTTATCCGGGCTCGGCGGCAGCATCTTCTTGGCGCAGGTAGACAGCAGTGCCAGTCCGGCAAGAACGCCGGCCAGTACCGCTACGTGACCCAGGAATCGGCGAATCTGCAATCTGAAATCTGCAATCTGAAATCTGCAATCCGAAAGTGGCCGCTTCACTTGATGTCCTCCAAGACCTGCCTAAGCTTCCTCACCGCTCCCCGCTCCAATCCCTCGCGCCGCGCCATCTCCACCAACTGGCCCGACATCATACGGTAGACCGGCGCGAGCTTCGGCACGCGCTTCGCGAGCGCCCGCAGATGCACGGCTACGGTCAAGGCATCGCCCCGCTCGACCGGCCCGGTCAGGCTCGGCCCCGCGCCCTCCGCGACGACGCTGTCCAGCACCGACCTTGCCAGCGGCTCAAGCATCCGCGCGGCCCGCCGCCGCGAAATACCCAGCTTCCCCGCAATCGTCTCGGCCTCGTCAAACAGGACGCTGACGAAGTTCGACGCGAACACGCACATCACGTGATAGAGCGCCCGGTCCTTGCCCGGCACAATCACGCAACTCCCGTGCAACTGCTTCACCAGGTGCCGGCCGAACCGCAGCCCGGAGGCCGAACCATCCGCGGCGAAGAACGCGCCCGGCAGGGTGCGAATCGCCTGCGAGTGACTCGAAAGCGAGAGCACCGGGTGCAGGGCCAGCGTGCCCAACCCCTGGTCGCGCGCGCGGGCAAACACCTCGGGCCCGAACGCGCCCGAACAATGAGCCACGATTGTGCCCGGAATCAGCCATCTGCGCACCGATTCGAATACCGGCCCGATGTGCGCGTCCGGCACGGTCAGGAACAACACGTCGCTTGCGGCCGCGACCGCACGCGAACTCAGCCGCTCGTACCGCTGCTTCAGAAGCCCGTACACGACCCACGCCTGCTTCGGCTTCAAATCGGTCACGCCCACAACCGGGTAGCCCAGCCGGCGACAGTGCCAGGCCAGCGCGCTGCCCACGCGACCCGCGCCGATGAACCCGACCCGCTTTCGATTAGCGAGTGGCGTGTGGCGATTGGCGATTGGGCCGGACGGGACTGTCCGCGTACGGGGACTGTCCCCAAAGCCGGAACGTGCCTTCATCATCAAATCCAAGATAGCCGCTGATACCAACTAGTCAAGAAGAATGGCCGCCAGTCGGAGGCCTCAAGCCTCAAGCTCCAAGCCGCAAGCTCCGGCTCGAACTCCATAGTCTCACGCGAACGCCGCTCGTGCGGGCTCTCCCGTTCCTGCTGCTTCTTCCTGTGTCTCATCGTACGCCTTCTTACGTTCCGTCCTTTCCTCCGTTCACTTGAACCCTCGACACCTTGAATCCTCGATTCCTTCCTGTGGTTCTCGAATATAGATACGCTGCACCCCCTCAAAATGTGCAACGGAATCATCATCCCCCGTATGCTGTGAGCGCCGATTCAGAATTCCCCAGAATCACCGGTTTAGAATTCCCCACCCTGGCGGAAAGGAGTCAGGTTTATGGATGAGCTGAGGAGTGAAGGAACGGCTATAGTACCTCCGTCAAAGGAGGTC
>CAIVTL010000069.1 GCA_903908785.1 Caldifarciminota bacterium
GAATCAAGCTTGGCCAAAGAGGCCCGACCATCTACAAACGATGCCTTATACTTCGGAAAGTAACTAGGTGAACGTGGCTGACCGCGAAGGATGCTGCCGTCATAGAACAAATTAACAATAGTATCAACCCCTAATTCTGTCCGACAAATAGAGTCATTGAAAGCCAGGTCGTTCCAAAAATCATTATCCTGCCCGCAGCCATCACTGCCACACCAACTACCGGCAATGACACGATGGTCGGCCTGAGCCAAACTGAAAGCGGCCAGCAACAGGATTGTCGCGCCAAACAGGAAACCGGTCTCTTGTCGAGTAGAACTCACGACCAACTCCTGTCGTGGGGATTTCGGGGACATCTCACGCCGCTTCCGTCAAGGCCGAGCGACCTCGCGCTAACATAGACTGCATCTTAGAATAGCGGCGGCCGCTTGTCAAGCACACGCTGCGGCGAGTGACCTGTTTGCAGTTGGCAGTTTGCAGTTGGCCCGAGAGAACGGCGCGGCGGGCAGGGACGGCCGACGACTTGCGGCTCACTCTCGGGACTCCAGATATGTAGTATACTACATATTCCTTGGCCGGCCGAAAAGTATCCTAACTCTCTTATTCTCAACTCACTATTCACAGTTACCGCCTTCTGCCCTCCCCCGCCCTCCCCGTGGCTTTCGACCAGGCTCTTCGGCGAGCCTTGAACGGAACTTCTGAACAAGCTTTGCGGCGAGCTTCAAGACGGGCTTCTGCCCGAGCTTTCGCACGAGCTATGCCGCGAGCTTTGGCGCAAGCTTGTGCGCGAGCCTGTCGCGAAGCGATGGCCGAGGCTCTTGCTGGTGCTTTGGGCCGAGCTTTAGACCAAGCTCTTGAAGAGACTTCCGAACAAGCTTTCGGGTGAGCTTTCACGGGAGCTTTGACGAGAGCTTGGGCGTGAGCGAAGGGGAAAGGTGAAATGGCAAAGCGGGGACAGGGAAGCCAAGTTCGGCTTCCGCTACTGCCAACTGCAAACTGGTCACTGGTAACTCGCTGCGCGCCTACTTCCTTGACTTTCCCTCGAATTCCGGCATATTGAGGCGGCCATGATACGACTGCCGGAACTGGAATATCGCATCCTTGCCGCGCTGGAGCCGGGCAAGGTTGTGTCGGTCGCGGAGTTGGTCGAGGCGACGGGCAAGGACCAGTCTCTCATCATGGCTGGCGCGACGCTGCTCGCCAAGCGCGGGTTGGTTGTTGTGACCGAGGAGGCCAATGAGGAATTCACCCTGACTCAAGAAGGTGCTGAAGTCGAGGGCGGGCGGCTTCCCGAACGGATTGCGCTCGAGAAGATAGACAAGTCTGGCGGCACACTCGCCTTTGCGGAACTTCCCACGTTGCTGAACAAGAAAGATGTCCGTGCGGAGGTCAAGTGGCTGACCAAGAAGGGCTGGTGCTCCCGAGACTCAGGCGTCCTAGCGATCACGGACGCGGGCAGAGCCGCGCTGAGGGAAAGAGACAGCGCCGATGAACGTCTGATATGGTATCTGTGCCAAGGTGGCTATCCCTTCCAGCAGATGGACCATGCGCTACAGCATGCCGGTATCGATGTGGCCGCTGCACGTGCGCTGCTCAAGGGGAGAGACAATCTCGTAAAAGTGAAGACGCGCATCAATCGGAGGCTCTCGCTGACCGAAGCCGGCGTCGCGCTCAAGGCCGGCGGGATCAAGAGGGCCGCCGAGATCAACCAGCTAACCCCGGAGATGCTGGCCACACCGCGACTCGTCCAGATCACGAACGACATGATAGCGATGGGGCTGTTTAGGAGGTACGACCCGAATCTCCCGACCGCCCCGAAGTACCCGGGCAAGGAGCATCCGTTGCAGCGGGTGATTCAGGAAATCCGGCAGGCGTTCTTCGAGATGGGATTTGAGGAAGTGGCGTCGCCGACGGTTGACACGGCGTTCTGGGTCTTCGATGCTCTATTCCAGCCGCAGGACCATCCGGCGCGCGAGATGCAGGATACGTTCTACATGGCCGAGCCGAAGTGCGGCCGGTTGCCCGACGACAAACTGGTACAGGCAATTGCCCGGACCCACGAGAATGGCGGCGACACCGGCTCGACCGGCTGGCGGTACAAGTGGGACATTGAGAAGGCACGGCAACTGGTGCTGCGGACGCACACGACTTCGGCTTCCATCCGCGCGCTCGCGGCCAACCCGAACCCGCCGCGCAAGGTCTTCTGCATCGGCAAGACCTTCCGTCGGGAGAACACCGACCAGACCCACCTGGCCGAGTTCATGCAGATTGATGGCATCATCATTGACGAGCAGGCAACGCTTGCGACCCTGTTCGGCACGCTCGAGGCGTTCTACAAGAAGATGGGCGCGGAGGAAGTCCGGTTCCGGCCTTCGTTCTTCCCCTATACCGAGCCAAGCGCCGAGGTGTTTGCCAAGATGGGCAGCCTCGGCTGGGTGGAGATGTGCGGGTCCGGCATATTCCGGCCCGAGGTGACGCGACCGCTCGGCTGCAAGGTGCCGGTGCTGGCGTGGGGCGGCGGAGTCGAGCGCATCGCGATGCTGCGTTTCGGGCTCGAAGACATCCGCAAGCTTTACATGGCGGACATTGACTGGCTTCGGCAAGCGAGACTTTCAGGATGAGGCGAAGTCAGAAGCTAGAAGCTAGATTGCAGAAGTCAGAAGTATCGGGCCGGGTCGGATTTCTGCAATCTGCAATCTGCAATCTAGAATCTGAAATCGCCTGGAGGCGGACGTGCCTGTAGTCAGTATTGCCACGGCGACGCTCAAGCGGCTCATCGGCAAGAGCCTGGGACGGGATGAGCTGGTGGCCGCGCTTGAGCAACTGGGCAACAACGTCGAAGGGACGGCCAGCGTCACCGCGTTCCGTTGCGAGAAGTGCGGCCAGTTGACTGAGGTACTGGAGCAGGAGAGCTTCAACGGCGCCTGCGAGTGGTGCGGCAGCAAGACGGTAATGGATGCCGGCTCGTCCGAGGTAATCCGCATCAGCCTGCTGCCGGTCCGGCCGGACATGTTCGACGCGGCCGGGCTGGCGCGCGCGCTGCGCGGCTATCTCGGCATCGAGAC
>CAIVTL010000070.1 GCA_903908785.1 Caldifarciminota bacterium
ACATCCTCATGACCACGTACAACAGCGCCTCGGCCTACGCGCTATTCATCTCGTGGGTGGGTACGCTGAACGAAGACTACGACGACCTGGTGGCGGCGGGCGGAAATGCCGCCTACCACGACTCGGCCTTCACCTTCAGCGGCTGGCAGGCGGCGGGCCAGGATTCGAACGGCATCGACCAGGACCCGGGTTTCGTGAGTACGACCGACCTGCACCTCGCCAGCGGCTCTTCGCCCTGCGTCGGCAAGGGACTGGTCATCACCGGTTTTCCCAATGACTGCGAGGGCGACGTGCGCAAGACCGGCGTCGCGCCCGACGGCCCGGACATCGGCGCCGACGAGTTTGCGCTGCCGCCGGATATTGCCGTCATTGCACCGGCTGCGGGCGACACCTGGTACGTTGGTGCCTCGGACACCATAGTCTGGACCAACACCGGTGGCGCGGCGTCGCGCGACTCCATTTGGTACTCGACGACCGGCAACGCTCCGTGGACTTTGGTGGCGACCGACAACGGCGCGCTAAGCTGTCCCTGGACCGTGCCGAACACTCCGACGGCCGATGCGGTAGTCCAGGTTAAGGCCAGCAACATGGGCGGGGCCCAGTCTTCGACCGCTCTGAGCGGCACCTTCACGATTTCTCCGTTGCCACCGACCGTCTTGGTGACCGCGCCCAACGGCGGGGAGACATGGACCGTGGGCGTGCCGGCTACAATCACCTGCACGCACGGCGGCGGCCCGGCGGTCACCGATTCCATCTGCCTGTCGACCGACAGCGGCGCGACATGGACGTTCCTGCTCAAGGAAGCGGCCGACAGCATGCACAGTGTTGCCTCGGTGCCCAACTCGCCGACGGCCGCGGCCCGCATCCAGATAACGGCCATTGGCGCCACCGGTCTGACCGGCGCGGACGCGAGTGACAGCAACTTCGCCATCGTCCGGCACGATGCCGGCGTCAGCCAGATTCTGGCCCCGACCGACGGCCAGGTGTTCGGCTCGACCGCGACCGTCACGCCGCAGGCCCGGGTGAACAACTACGGCACCGTCGATGAGCCTGACATCCCGGTCACGTTCACATTCGCGGCCTATGCCGACACGCAGCATCCGTCAGTGAGCTTGGTTCCCGGTTCATTCGACCAGAGCTTCACGGGGACGACGCCCGCGCCGGGCTACTACACGGCCAACTGCGCGACGTCTTTGCCGGCCGATTTTGTGCCGGGCAACGACACGGCCGCACCGGTCAGCTTCCTGGTGATGGACGCGCCCACGGGCCTGACTCCCGACGGCGGCGTCTGGTTGACAAGCTCGCCGCTGCTCGACTGGGCAGACCTTGCCGGCGTTGCCGGGAGTAGCGGCTACCACATTCAGGTCGCGACCGACTCCGGGTTCCTGACCATCGTGCTCGACCAGACATCGACTCCCTCCCAGCTCGCGACCTCCCTGCCAAGCGCCGATAACTACTACTGGCGCGTGCGGGGTGTGAACGTTCTCTCGGGCCCGTGGAGCGCGCGCGCACACTTCCGTCTCGACGCCGCGGTGCCGATGGCGCCCGTACTTCTTGCTCCTACTCCGTGGCAGCAGGGCGTCTCGACCACGCCGGTGTTCGACTGGACCGACGTGACGGCTGGCGGTCTCATGGCCGCGGGAGTCCTGCCGACCATTGGCAGTGCCAAACCTCCCCGGATGTCGTTGTTCGGTACGGTGCGCGGCGGCTCGAAGTTTGCCGCCAGGGGCGGGCGCGACGCCTCGGCCATCACCTATCACCTGCGCGTGGCGACCGACACCGGTTTCAACAACGTCGTCATCAGCGCGGACCCGACCGCGAGTACGTATTCCTACACCGGCACGCCGCTCACTAACAACGCCCGGTACTACTGGCGCGTGAACGCGTCCGACGCCGCCGGCAACGTCGGGCCGTGGGGCGGCCCGGACAGCTTCCGGACCGTCGTGGCGGTGCCGGCAGGCTTTGCGCTGCTGACTCCGGCCAACGGTGCACTCAACCAGCCGATAGTCGCCAACCTGACCTGGCAGGCATCGGCCCGCGCGGACAGCTTCGCCGTCTACTTCGGCACTGCGAACCCGCCGACGACGCTCCTGCGCCGGGTCGCCGGGAACGTGACTTCGACCGCATACTCGGGCGCCAATGGCCAGTTGTACTACTGGAGCGTGGTGGCTGAGAACGCGGGCGGCAACACGACCGCGACCGGTGCGCCCTGGCACTTCACGACCATCGTGGCAGCGCCGACCGCTTTCACCCTTCTTGCCCCGGCCGACAGCGCAATCGACCAGCCGATAGGCGGCAGCCTGATTTGGCAGGCTTCGGTCGGCGCGGACAGCTTCGCGGTCTACTTCGACACCATCAGCCCGCCGACAACGCTCCTGCGCCGGGTCGCCGGGAACGTGCCGACGACTCTCTACTCAGGCGCCCTCAACCGGTTGTACTACTGGAGTGTTGTGGCGGAAAACGCGGGCGGCAGCACGACCGCGACCGGCGCGCCCTGGCACTTCAGAACCATCCCGGGGTCGGGCGTGGTTGCGGAGAGCGCGGCCGCTCTCGTCGTGGGCATGGCGGTTACGCCGAATCCGGTCGCGACCGGTCATGCCACCTTGCGCTATGGCCTGCCGAGGCCCGGCAGGGCGACGCTGAACGTCTACGACGCGACGGGCCGGAGCGTCCTTGCGATGGCGTTCAATACCGGCCGCACGGGTTCGACACCGCTTGACCTGCACCGTTTCTCTGCCGGCGTGTATCTCGTGAGGCTGTCAGCCCCCGGGTTCACTTCTACGCAGAGGCTTATCATCGACCGGTAGCAGCAGACAATCAGCAGAGCAGCGGCGGCCTTCCGGCCGCCGCTGTCGTCTATCGCTGAAAGCGACGAGCGGATCACCAGTGGGTCTTGCTGGTGAACTCCTGTCCCGGCACGTGGCGAGTTTCCCCGTGCTTGACACGCGGCCTGATTCGGGTAGAACTACACCGTGGCCAAGCTGACCGTCAACCACACAGGTTTCACCGAAGCGCAGCAGGATTGACAGCGATGGGGATTGAGCACGGAACCGGCGAAAGGAGCACGATGTGACAAAGCGGGCCCTTGGAACCGGGCGACGCATTCGCCTGGTACGAACGTCAGTCGGACTCGGGACTGAAAGTCTTTTACTATGGAGCTTGTCTGAAAACCAGCTTGCCGCACTTGCGCGCTACCTTGCGTTGTGTTCAGTGAACCGGCGACGCCCAGCCGGTTATGGTTCACGAAGGCCGGGCCTGAGTTTCCGGACAAGCTCTATGTCCCCGGAATTCCCGCCGAGAATGAGACTGTCATGACGGCGTTGGTGCTGCTGCTGACTCTGGTGTCCCAGCCCGGTCTGGCGCAGCATAACCCGCGACTTGGTAATGGCCTACTTCTGTGCGACACGACGCGGGAGGGAATTCGGGCGTGGAAGGAGCAGAACCAGCGGGCCTGGGAGGCGATGCAGAAGGATACGGACGACGACACGCTCCAACTGG
>CAIVTL010000071.1 GCA_903908785.1 Caldifarciminota bacterium
CTCTTGCAGCCCGGGCACGCCCTGTTCCGCGATCCTGTGCGACGGCGACGCCTGCGACGACGACTATCAGGAGTGCGGCGCCACTGGTTGCGTGGACTGCTGTTTGTCAGGGGAGGAGGGAGGAGGGAGGAGGGAGGAGGCCCCGATTTGGGGCTTGGGGTTTGGGGTTTGGGGTTTCGCCTGGGCCATCTTGATTGTGCGCAGGGCACGCTCCACGACCGGCGGGTCAATCATCTTTGACCCGACATTCACGACGTTTCGGCCCTGGGCCTGCGCTTCTTTGAACGCCGCCACGACCTGCTGCGCCTTCCCGATTTCCGCGGCCGAGGGCGTGAATGCCTCGTTCACGACCGGCACCTGGCGTGGGTGGATGCAGCCTTTGCCCTCGAACCCGAGTTCCCTTCCGGCCTGGCAACTGGCCTGCAATGCGGCCATGTCGTCGACGTCGGCAAAGACCGTGTCGATTGCCTGAACACCGGCAGCCTTGGCCGCATTCGCGACCTGGGAACGCGCCCAGAGGCTCTCAAGCCCGGCCGGGGTCTTGATGCCGCCGAGGTCGAGGAGGTAGTCTTCAAGTCCGTACGTCAGCGCGACGATGCGCGGCGATGCGCCGGCAATCTCGCGTGCCTTGGACACGCCCTCGCAGGTCTCGACGATCGGCATTAGGTAAGTTTCGAGAGGCGAGAGGCGAGAGGCGAAAGGCGGATGGACAGAGGAGATGCGGGCGTCGACTGACTTGACCTGTTCTGCGGATTCGCACTTGGGGATTAGGATGACGTTGACTCCGGCATGCACCAGCGGCTCGATTTCATCAAGCCCGGCCGGGAGCGGGTTGATGCGCACCATCCGTTCGCAGTCTCCGAAGTCGAGCGCGTAGAGGGCGTTGCGGACGACGAGGAGGGCTGCGTCCTTGTCCGGCGCCGGGACTGAGTCCTCAAGGTCGAGAATGACGGCGTCGGGCCGGTGAATCCTTGCGTTGAGCATGAACCTGGGTTCGTTGCCGGGCAGGTAGAGCCGGGAGCGGCGCCAACGGTCCCGCGCCGAGGGCAGGGCGAAGGTGGGGCCGGGGCCGGGCAGGCAGGGGGAGACTCTGGACTTTGGGCTCTGGACTTCGGACAGGGCGCGGCGGACGGCCGTTTCGAGGCGGGCCATGATGACGAAGGGGAGAGCGCCGGTGTCTTCGATGTCCACGCGGGCGTGCTGGACCCCGAGGGTCTTGAGCGTGTACTGCGCGAGCTGCCGGTTGGTTTCGCCGTACATGAAGTTGACCTTGCTCTTGATGTCCAGCACTATGCCGCCGGATTCACGCAACTCCAGTTCGACCCAGAGGTCGGAGCGGACGTCCGGGCCGCGGCGTCCGGCGTTCACCGCACTCACTTTGCACCTGCCTTGGCACGAAGCCGGGCGCGCGTGTACGCGAGCAGGCCACCGGCGTCGCGTATCGCCAGGATTTCCGGGGGCAGGGTTGGGAACTTGAACGTCTGCTCACCGACCGTGATAGAACTTTCCTTGAGGTGCAACTGGACCGGCAGGCCGGGCTTGTATGCCGTAACCGCGTCCGGGCACTCAATCAGTAGCAGGCCCTGGTTGATGGCCGCGCGGTAGAAGATGCGGGCGTAGCTCCTCGCTACAATCGCCTCGATGCCGACCGCTTTCAGCCCTACGACCGGCTGTTCCCGCGATGAGCCACACCCGAAGTTCTTGCCTGCGAAGACGATGTCGCCGGGCTGGACTTCCTTCGCAAACTCGGGGTCGAGGTCTTCGAGCAGGTGCGGCTTGATTTCGTCCGGCTTGGCACACGTGTACGTGTACTTGCCCGGGAAGAGCATGTCGGTATTTATGTCGTCGCCGTAGGCCCAGATTCTCATCTTATGCCACCTCTCGCGGGTCAGTGATTCGGCCGGTCAGCGCGGTCGCGGCGACGGTTGCAGGCGAAGCCAGGTAGATTTCGGCATCCTTGCAGCCCATCCGGCCTTTGAAGTTGCGGTTCGAGGTTGACAGGCACCTCTCGCCCGGCGCGAGGCAGCCCTGGTGCGCGCCCAGGCACGGGCCGCAGCCCGGGGGCAGCAGTACCGCGCCGGCAGAAACCAGAGCTTGGATGTCGCCGGAGTCGAGTGCCTTTTCGAGTTCAGCCCGGGAGGCGGGCAGTATGAGCAGCCGCGTGCTCGCGGATACCTTCTTTCCGCAGAGGATGCCTGCCGCCACCGCGAGGTCGCTGGCCCGGCCGTTCGTGCACGTACCAATCAGGCACTGCTGGATTTCGAGGCCGGCCAATTCGGTGACGGGCTTGTACTTGTCGACCTTGTGCGGGACGGCAATCGCCGGCACGACCTCAGCCATGTTCCAACTCAACTCCTGCCGATAGGTTGCTCCATCGTCCGCCCACTCGGGGTTCCATGACATGCGCTTGACGCCGATCTCCTGCAGGTAACCCTTGGTGATTTCGTCTACCGGGAAGACTGCGTTCTTCGCGCCCATCTCCACGCCCATGTTCGCGATGGTGAAGCGGTCATCGATGGTCAGGTTGGCAATGTCACCCCAGAACTCGACCGAGCAGTAGTCCGCGCCGTCAGCACCGACCTTGCCGATGATAGTCAGGATAAGGTCCTTGGCCGAGACCATTTCCGGCAGCCGGCCCTTGAGGGTGATGCGGATTGTCTCCGGGACCTTGAACCACGTTTCGCCGGTCAGCAGCAGGGACGCCGCCTCGGTCCGGTCGATGCCGGTGGCAAAGGCGTTTACCGCGCCGTACGAGCAGGTGTGTGAGTCAGAGCCGACCGCGAGCATGCCGGGCAGGATGAGCCCCTTTTCGACCATCACCTGGTGGCAGACGCCGGTGCCGATGTCGAAGAAGTGCTTGATACCATACTTCCGGACGAACTCGCGAATCTTCTTGTGGCTGGTCGCGGTCTTCTCATCCGAGGCGGGAATCACGTGGTCGAGGACGATGACCGGCTGTTCCGGATTGGCGATACCGAATTCGGCCATGTCCTTTGCCACCTTGTCGGTGATGGCCGCGGCATTGTCGTGCATCAGGAGCCGATCCGGCTTGCAGGTGACAAGGTCGCCGGCACGGGCCGACGTCTTGCCCGCCTTGCGGCTCAGCACCTTTTCAGCAAACGTCATTGGCATAGAAACCTCGCAGTCTTGACTTTCTGTCAACGCCCAATTATAGGGCAAACCCGGAGGACGGCAAGTATTCAGGCGTGCTCCAAGGACGGATGCGGACCTGGCCACGGACGCTATGAAACCGCCCTGTTCGTCTCCGGGATGCGGGCGCGGCTTGACGTTGGCGGAGGCGGGAGTATTCTCAGGAGCTTATGGACAGTCTTGCTGCAATACTCGCGGGCGGCACGTTCGCCTGGCTGTGGCTGATGCTATGCGTGTT
Organism: Caldifarciminota bacterium; assembly: GCA_903908785.1. Classification (GTDB taxonomy): domain Bacteria; phylum Hydrothermota; class Tepidihabitantia; order Tepidihabitantales; family Tepidihabitantaceae; genus UBA2258. Next base: position 3,389 of record CAIVTL010000071.1, read on the forward strand.
TGGCGGGATGATTGGCATCGCCGGGGTAGTGCTGTGGATATGGATGCTGGTCGAGGTGCTGACGCGCGAAACCGACGAGGGCAACAACCGGCTCATCTGGGCACTGGTCATCGTATTCACGCACTGGGTCGGCGCGCTGATATACGTGCTCGCGCGACGGCGCGAACGCGTCCAGAAGCTCGGCCGGTAGCGGCTGCGCGCGGCTAGCCGAGCAGCCCGCCGCGCCGGTAGATTTCGAGTTGGACCGGTGGGAACGGACGGCCGTGGACTTTCACGCCCGTCGCCATGATTTCTATCTCACCGGTCGTCAGGTTGACTCGAATGCGGTCCCCGTCTTTCAGACCCGACTCCAACAGGTCCGCTGCCATGACCGGGAACCCGGCGTTGACCGCGTTGCGGAAGTAGATGGCGCCGAAGGAGCGGGCGACGACGAGACCGGTCTTCAGGCTCTTGAAGCAGTCGACCGCCTGCTGGCGCGAGGAACCGGCCCCGAAGTTCCTGCCGGTCACGACGACGTCGCCGGGCTGCACGCTTTTGCTGAAGTGTTCCCAGCCGGGGAGATTGCCGAAGCAGTACTGGCCCATTTCGCGGATTTCGGTGATGGTGAGGTGGCGGTTGTGGAAGATCATGTCGGTGTCGATGTTGTCCTTGGCGATGAGCCAGACCCGGCCTTCGACAACTACGGGCGCAGGAGGCGGTGTGCGGCGTTCGTGCGAGACCCGCAACATCGGCTTGGGTTTGAAGAGCGCCGGCCTGACCGGTATGGCGCCGGGGTTGACAATGGCGCCGGCGACAGCGGACGCGGCCGCGGTTTCAGGCGAAGCAAGGTAGACGTCGCCTTTGCCCTGCTTGCCGGCGAAGTTCCGGTTGCCGGTCGAGACGGTAATCTCGGACGGGCCGTTCTGACCGATCTGCCCGGCAGCACAACCGGCGCAGCCGGCGTTGCCGACCAGCGCGCCGGCCTGCTTGAAAGTCTCGATGACGCCGTTGCGCAGCGCCTCCTGCCAGATAGCATCGGTTGCCGGCACGACCTTCAGAACCACGCCGGGCGCGACTTTGCGTCCCTTGAGCACGGCGGCAGCGGCTTTCAAGTCCTCCATCCGGCCGTTGGTGCACGAACCGATAAAGGCCGAGTCAATCTTGCGGCCGGCGATGGAGGCGACTGTCACCACGTCTTCGGGGTGGCCGGGCCGCGAGATGAGGGGTTCAAGTCCGGTGAGGTCGATGCGTTCGGTGCGCTCGTAGAGTGCGTCCGGGTCGGCCTGGAGCGGCGCGAACTCGCGGCCGGTCCTCGCCTTGCAGTATTCGAGCACAGCCTGGTTCGGCGGAAACAAGATGACAATCGCGCCCATCTCGGTGCCCAGCGACGATATGGTCATGCGTCCGTCGAGGCTGAGTTTATCCGCGTATTCGCCGTAGACCTCGGCCGCAAGGCCGAGCAGACCGCTGGCGCCGAAGTGACGGAGCAGGGCGAGCCCGACGTCTTTGGGACTGGTGCCGGGCCTGGGCATGCCGGTCAGTTCGACCTTCACCGTGGCCGGCACCTCGAACCAGACCTTGCCGAACGCCCATGCCTGGGCAATGTCCTGGTCGCCCATGCCCTGGCCGAATGTGCCGATTGCCCCGAGGATGTTGGCGTGCGAGTCGGTCGAGACGATGGTGTCGGCGGGGCCGACCAGCCCGAGGTCAATCGCCAGATGAGTGCCGATGCCGGCGTCCACGTCGAAGACCTTGATGTCGTGGTTGCGGGCGAAGATGCGGCAGGCCTGCTGGTTCGCAGCGTACTTCTGGTCGGAGCCGGTCGGGTTGCAGTCGAAGGTGAAGAACGTCTTCTTCGGGTCGGCCACGCCCAGGCCGTTGTCTTCGAGGTTCTTTACGACGTTCGCGCCGCCGAAGTCGCGCGCGACCCGCAGGTCAATCCCGAGTTCAGTGATGTCGCCGGGCCTGAGTGGGACTGGGGATTTGAAGTTTGGGATTTGGGGTTTGGGATTTGGAGTTTCTCCTGCGGTGTGGGCCGCGATTATCTTCTCAATAATCGTCGCCATGGTCAGGGAATGAGCTGGCCTTTTTCCAGCATCACGAGCGGGTCGAACGTGGCGAAGTCGGCCTGGTGGATGAGCACGGTCTCGAGCACCTTGGGGGCGCCTTCGCCTTCTTTGGCGTGGCAGGCGATGGTGTTCACGATGTCGTCAGGCAGGCCGCACTTGGCAGCAAGAATTGCCCCGGAGATGGGATGGCGCGCGTACATGCCTTTTAAGCTCTTGCGGAATCCGCCCTTCTCGTCTTTCTCGGTTTCAAGCAGCTTGCCGACGTCGTGTAGCAGGCCCCCGGCAATCAGGCGGTCCATGTTCACCTTGTAGGGCATGCGCGAGTAGGCGCTCTCCTGCGCGTCGGCCAGGGCCAGCGCGCCTTCGGTCACGGCAATCGTGTGTTCTATCAGCGAGATGCCGTGGGTCTTGGTCAGCAGCGTGAACGGCATGGCTTCGAGGTCCTCGACCGATTGCCAACCGCCCAGTTTCGCCGCCTCGACCCATGTCGCCACGGTCTGCTTGCGGGTGTCTTCGTTCTCGATTGAGGAGAGCTGGTCATGGAACAGCCCTTCGATGTCCTTGGCAGTTACCACGTTCTCCTCACAACTCCGCGATAATCGCGTCGGTCATCTGCTGAGTCGTGGCCGCGCCGGATTTGAACACGTCAGGGCCGCCGGTCAGCCTGAGCATATCGTAGGTGCGCACCTTGCCCTTTTCCACGACCTTGGCGACTGCGGCGCTGATACGTTTCGACATCGCGTTCTCGCCGATGTGGTCGAGCATCATGCCCGCGGCCAGTATCGTCGCTATCGGGTTGACGATGGACGGCGAGAGCTTCTCATACTTCGGGGCGGAGCCATGAGTCGGCTCGAAGACCGCGACCTCGCGGCCGAGGTTCGCCGAGCACGCGAAGCCAAGCCCGCCGACCAGCCCGGCAAAACCGTCGGATACGATGTCGCCGAACATGTTGCCGGACACAATGACGCCGTAGTCCTCAGGGTTCTTGGTCAGCCACATCATCTGGGCGTCGATGTTCGTGGACCAGAGCGCGATGCCCGGATACTCTTTCGCGACCTGCTTCGCCTCGGCTTCCATCATGCCCGAGGTTTCCCGGATGACGTTGGGTTTCTCACAGACGGTGACGGACTTGTATCCGTACTGCCTGGCGTGCTCGAAGCCGGCGCGGGCGATGCGCTGGCACGCGACACGGGTGAAGATACGGAGCGAGATGGCCAGGTCTTCGGACGGCACCGCGGCAAACGCCTTCATCTTTCGGTGGGTTTCAAGGGCCTGGCGGACGTCGGCCGGCGGATTGGTCCACTCGACGCCGCAATAGAGACACTCGGTGTTCTGGCGGAAGATGACCGTATCAACCTTCGGTTCCTCGAAGCCGTCGCCCTTGCGGCGGATGAAGTTGAGCGGGTTGCCGGCAAATGACTTGCACGGGCGGATGCAGATGTCAAGGTCAAAGAGTTGGCGCATCGTCACGATGGGGCTGAAGTACTGAAAGCCCTTGTCCCGCAGGGCCGGATCGAGCTCGGCCTGGGCCTTGTCCTTGGGCTTGGACGTTATCGCGCCGAATAGTCCCACTTTGTGCTGCTCGAGCAGCTTGATGGTCCTGTCCGGCAGGGCGTTGCCCTCTTTGCACCAGAACTCCCAGCCGATGTCGGCGCGGACGTAGTCTGCTGCAAACCCGACTGCATCAAGGACCCGGATAGCTTCGGGCAAGACAGTCTTGCCGATGCCGTCGCCGGGCATGGTAACGATTGTTCTAATAGCCAAATTTTCCTCCGGATTCAATACTCTTGTCAACTATCCAGCCAATTGAGGATTATAGCGTGAAGACAGGGGGATTCAAGGGATTGAGCGGTCGAGGGTTATGCGTCTGCGGCGCCACCGACAGCCTGCGGTCGAACTTGCCTTGACACTGAGGATACACAGGC
>CAIVTL010000072.1 GCA_903908785.1 Caldifarciminota bacterium
CGACATCCTGGCCCAGTTGGGGATAGTGCTCGCCGGCGTGTTAGCTGTCCTTGCCCTGTTCCGCAAAGAAGGCGGCATGACCGGCACGCCGCGCGATGAGTCGGTGGACGACTCGGAGGATAGCGTTGAATCCTAGCCAAGTCTGGCTGTACGACCTCATCATCGTTGCCGGGCTGTTCCTGCTCGGCTTTGTCGGCCTGCTCCTGATGCGCAACCTGGTCAAACTACTTATCAGCATTGAGGTCCTGACCAAGGGCGTGACCCTGGCGCTCATCGCCTCGGGATTTGCCCGGCAGAACCCCTACGTGATGCAGTCGGTCGTGGTCACGCTCATTGTCGTGGAAGTCACGGTCGTGGCAGTGGCGCTGGCGCTGATTGTGAATCTTTACCGCCGAACCGGGTCACTCGACATCCGGAGACTGACCGACCTGAAGTGGTGATATGGAAAACCGAATAGTCCAGAGTTCAGAATCCAGAAACCAGAATTCAGAATGCCGGAATCCGGAAACTCTGGACTCTGGACTCTGGATTCTGAATTCTGAATTATCCGACCTGTCATGAAAATACTACTAAGTCCGCCGGTCGTATTCGCAGTCGCGTTCGGCGTCGGGCTGATGTTGTACTGGCTGGGCCGGGCCATGGCTCCCAAGCTCAACATGACGCCGGGCAAGGGCACGCCCTATGCCTGCGGTGAAGACGCGCCGATGCAGAAGGCCCAGGTCGGCTACCGGCTCTTCTATTCGCTCGCAATCTTCTTCACCGTGATGCACGTCGCGGCGCTGGTCGTGACGACCCTGCCCGCCGGCCCGATTGCCGTACTGGGCATCGTCTACCTCGCCGTCATAACGCTGGCAATCTTCGCACTGGTGAGCAAGTAATGGCAATCCTGACGAAACTCGCCACCTGGTCGCGCGTGAAGTCGCCCTGGGTGCTCCACTTCAACGCCGGCGGCTGCAACGGCTGTGACATCGAAATCCTGGCCGCGCTGATGCCGCGCTTCGACGCGGAACGGTTCGGTGTCCTGCTTAAATCCACGCCCCGGCACGCCGACGTCATCCTCTGCACCGGCTGCGTGACCAAGCAAATCGGCTCCCGCCTGAAGCGGATCTACGACCAGACCCCGGACCCCAAGTTCGTAATCGCGGTCGGCACCTGCGCGAGCGGCGGCGCCCCCTTCAACGGCTGCTACTGCAGCCACGGCGGCATCAACAAGATAATCCCGGTGGACATGTACATCCCCGGTTGCCCGCCCCGCCCCGATGCCTTCATCTACGGCGTGGCGCAACTGCTGGCCAAACTGCAAGGCAAATGACAATGAAAGAAGAACTGCTGGGCGCGAAGGTGCAAGAGCGCTTCGGCGACAAGCTGAGCGTCACGCTCGTCCACGCCAACCGGGCCTGGATTACGGTCACGCTGGAGAACCTGCCCGAGCTCGCCAAGTGGCTCAAGGAGCAGGAAGGATATTACCACTGCTCGACCATCACCGGCCTGGACTCGGGCGAGAACCTCGAGGCCCTGTACCATCTTTCGTCCGGCGAGGGCGAACTGACTCTGCGCCTGGCCGTGCCCAAAACCAACCCGCACATCCCGACCCTGACCGGCATCTGGCCCGGCGCGGTCCTGTACGAACGGGAACTGCAGGACATGTTCGGGTTCATCGTTGACGGGCACCCCGACCCCCGGCGCTACATCCTGCCCGAAGACTGGCCGGACGGAGTCTACCCCTTGCGCAAGGACTACGTGTACACGTACGTGGAAGCGCCCCTGGCCAAGAAAGAATAAGATGCCGACGATAAAAGTACCGCTAGGTCCCCAGCACCCGGCCCTGAAGGAGCCGGAAAGCTTCAAGTTCGAGCTCGACGGCGAGCGAATCGTGGGCGTGGATGTCAGGATGGGCTATGCCCACCGCGGCATCGAAAAGGGCTTCGAAGCCCGCACCTTCACCCAGGGCATCTACCTGGCCGAGCGCATCTGCGGCATCTGCTCTCATTCTCACACGACCCCCTTTGTCCAGAACGCCGAGGAACTGCTCAAGCTCGAGATTCCGCCGCGCGCCAAGTACATCCGGACGCTGCTCGGCGAGCTGGAGCGGATTCACAGCCATCTCCTCTGGCTGGGCGTGGCCGGCCATGAAGTCGGGTTCGACAGCCTGTTCATGTATACCTGGCGCGACCGCGAACTCGTGCTGGACATGCTCGAGTCCATCTCCGGCAACCGCGTCCACTACGGCATGAACACGGTCGGCGGCGTCCGCCGGGACGTGACCGCCGACATGGCCGCGAAGCTGGTCGAGATGAACGCCGCGGTTCTCGCCCGCACCGACTACTACATCAAAATGTGCACCGCCGAACCGACGTTCATGGCCCGCATCAGCGGCGTTGGCCCGCTTTCGAAGCAAGATGCGCTGGACCTGAATGCGGTCGGCCCGATGGCCCGGGCCTCGGGCATCAAGCGCGACGTCCGCAAGGATGACCCGTATGCTGCGTACGGCGAAGTCCCGTTCGAAGTCATTACCGCGGAGAGCTGTGATATCCTCGGCCGGGCCGTGGTGCGCGTCTTTGAGCTCCTCCAGAGCGTCAAGATCGTCGAATACGTGCTCAAGAACATGCCGGCCGGCGACATCAAGGTCAAAGCCCCGCGCAAGATTCCTGCCGGCGAGGCAATCGCCCGCTACGAGGCGCCGCGCGGCGAGAACATCCACTTCATGAAGTCCAACGGCACCGAGAAGCCGGACCGGGTCAAAGTCCGCGCGCCGACCTACGCAAACATGCCGGCCACGATTGTCGCCCTGAAAGGGGCCTATGTCGCGGACATCCCGATAACGGTGGCCGCGATTGACCCCTGCTTCTGCTGTGCCGACCGGATGGTGCGACTCGTGGATAACTCGACCGGCCGGAACGACCTCATGACCTGGCCCCAGCTCCAACGGTACTCCCGCGAGTGGGTCAGCCG
>CAIVTL010000073.1 GCA_903908785.1 Caldifarciminota bacterium
AGATGCTAGAAGCTAGAAGTGGAGGCCACGACGGCCGACGGCTTACGGCTCAGGGCTCACGGTCTGCGGCGGGCGGGGCGGGCGCGGGCTGCTGTTTGAGTCCATGCAACCCGTATTTGACCATGTAGCGCTGGAGTTGCCTTCGCTGAATCAGGAGTAGTTTGGCCGCATGGGACACGTTGCCCTTCTTGTGGTCGAGGGCCGCCACGATCTGTTCGCGGGTGAGCGGGGACAGGGGAGTCGAACCGGGTACAAGGGCGGTTCGGCGTCGCGGAGTTCGTAGGCAATCATCAGGCGTTGGAGTTGCTTCCGGTGTATCTGGAGCAGTCTCGCCGCTTTGGTCACGTTGCCCTTTCTGCTATCCAGCGCCGCCAGTACCTGCTCGTACGTGACGTGCCGGCGGGAACCCGAAGCCGGAGCGAGCATCACGTCCAGGCGTCGCAGGCGATTGTCGAGACGGGCGAGCACGTTCCTGAGCAGTTTCATCTCACGCAGGAGCGTGAGGAGTTCGTCGGTCGTCATTCCGCCGTCTCGCACCGGGTGATGGACATCGAGGTATTATCGGCGGTCAGGATGCGGAGTCAAGCCGGCGCGGGAATTCGGGCTGTGGACTTTCGGGCCGGGGAGATCGAGAATCATGTGTTCCTGTTCCTTTCCAAGGACACTATCCGAGTCTGATACGGGTGCGGGTCTAGCGCCTCAGACCTGCACCCGTCTTCCTTGTCAATCGTCCGCTTTGGTCACTTCGGCATGCGCCATGCTGAGATGGACGGTTCGGATTCAATCGCGGATGAGGCCACGGCCGGGCCGGGGTTGCCGAATCCGCGGCCGGGCGCGGCAGCAGGCCTTGGGCGGCAGGGGATGGGCGTTGTCGGATTCGGGCCGCCAGAGGACGATACACGAGGTGATAGCTGAATAGTTCTGGCATGTCTGACATAACATCCGGGTAAGAAGCTAGTTAAGTCATGCCGAGTGGCGGGCAATTCAAGGGTAGGGGTCGCCCTGGGGGCAACGTCTTGGGACACGGCGTGATACCAACCCGAACAGACAATGAGCGGTTCCTGAAACCCAACAACGAACGCAGCGACGATGGGTTCGGCTTCTCGAACGGCTTCTGGAACGACTTCTGAAACGACGCGCGGTTCAGCGCCGGATACAGCATCAGGTACAGGTAGAGGTAGAGGTAAAGACAAGGGTTGAGATTCAGGCGAAGATGCGGCGCGGTATACGAGTCAGGATACACTGAGACGTACAGCGTGAGATACGGCTTGAGACGCGAGGAACGTTCCAGCGAGGGTGCCGCTGAACTTTCCGAGGAGCTTTCCAAGGAACTCTGCAGCGAGGCGTTGTCGGATTCTCCGGCGGTCGCGACGACCGCCGCGTTCGACGTCGCCTGTCTGCCTGCGGACCTTGTGTTGGCCTAGTGAATGACCGAGACCGGGATGCGGGTGCTGCTCGCACCGGCGCTGACTGAGAGGAAGTAGACGCCGGCGGGTAGGTGGGCGACGTCGGCGCTGAGGTTGTGCGTGCCGGGGGAGAGTGGGCCTTGGGCAATCGTGGCGACGATACGGCCGGTGCGGTCGAACAGGGCGACCCGACAGGATGCAGGCTGCGCGAGGGTGAGTGCGAAGCGAACCCGGCTGCGGGTCGGGTTGGCGAGTAGCCTGCAGGCCGCCATCCGCCCATCGCCATTCGCCATTCGCCAATCGTTCTGCGCGATGCCGGTCTGCGGTACCCGGGGCTTGAGCGCGCCGTCGGCAATCAGGCACATGCCGTAGAACCATGCGCGCTCGCTTCCTTCGCAACCGTCGCTGAGTTGGGCTTCGAACCACTGGCGGAAGGCTTCGCCGAGCGACGTGCCCTGCCCGAGCGGGGCGTAGAAGTCGGCGAACTGGAGCATGGAGCCGGTCTTGGCCGAGCCGATTGCGCCGAGTCCGTCCGAGGTCCGGAATACGTAGTAGCCGCCGCAGTAGCCGCTTTCGACGAAGCGGACGTTGCTGCAGGCAAAGAGGTTGTAGAAGTTGGCGTGCGGGTCGAGCCCGGGTATCGAGGTCGCGTAGAACCAGTCCCAAAGGGTGTCGCTGTACTTCATGGCGTGGCCGCCGGGCCAGGAATGAGACATCAGGGCTATCCATTGGTAGTCTGCCGAGTCAATACGCGGGCGGTAGTCGGCGATGCGGGTCATTTCCTTGTCCCAGACCGAGACGCGGTCGGGATAGAGCAGACCGACGTTGTTGCTCCATTCATTGGCCCACGGAACCCAGTCGTCGTCAATGTAAACGAGCGCCCGGTCGGTAACGGCGAGTTCTCCGTTGCGGTAGCGGTGCGACTTGTCGAAGTATGAGGTCAGCAGCGTGGCCGCATTGCCAATCTTCGAGGCGGGGAGTCGCGAGACTGCGATTTCGGGCGTGATAGAGCCCTCATGCAGGTCGTAGATGGAGTCCGAGCCGGGAACGAGGCTGTCGAGGGAGTCAAGCCGGACCATGTTGTCTTGCCACGTTCCGTCAAGGTCCATGAAGAAGAGGTCGCAGGGGAATTCTTCGTAGCCCTCGCCCGGGTCGCGCACGCCGTTGGAGTTCCAGTCATCAATGAGCTGGAACCAGGCGATGGGTAGGTCGCCGACCAGCACGGCTGAGGTCATGCCGAGCTGGTACTCGGTCGCGAGCAGGGCCTTGAGTGATTCGGCGGAAGTGCCGTTGACCGAGAAGACCGCGACGTCGGTCATCTCGCGGGCAAGGTCGGCGGCGAGCGTGTCGAGCGACTGCTGAAGGGTCGAGACCAGCGTCTCCTGTACGAAGAAGTCGACGCGGTTGTCGAACCGGGATGCAGGTATGAGGGTCTTGACGCGCCAGGGCTGCGGTTGGAGTCCCGCGCGCCACTCGGCAAAGGTCAGCGGCTTTGAGTTGTCCGGGCTCACCCAGCGTAGGTGCGTGACGCCCGGCGCGCCGGTCGCGGATAGGAGCAGGGTAAGCGAGAGGATGAATTGCACGTGTTACCTCACTTTGGTTACCGGACAGACGGCGTTGCCGACTTGAATGAAATAAGCGCCGGCGGGCAAGTTCGAAGTGGAAAGGGGAAATGACAAAGGGCGGACAGGCTGCGAGAGGACCAAGCGGCCTTGCGCATCAAGGATGCGCAGTTTGCAGTTTGCAGGTGGCAGTTTGCAGGTGACGGAGAGGACACGGCGGAATGGGTTCGGAGAGACGGTGAGCGATGGACGGCGGGCGGTGTACGGTTGTGCGGTTATTCCCAGGTAGCCGAGGCCGTTGAGCTGAGAGACGTCGGTCGAGACGAAATCCGCGGCATGGAGCCAGATGAGTATCTTCGTGTAGATGGGGCCGGATGCCTGCGTCGATTCCTTGACCGACCAGAGCGAGTCTTTGTACCACTCAAAGGTGCGGATGTAGCTGGATTCGATTACCGGCACACCCGACTCTATGGCCGCGAGGCGCTGGTACATGGCACGTCGTATCTTGAAGCAGTGCGGGACTGTGCCATAGGGCACGACAACGTCTTCAGTGTCGAGCACCGTGCAGGTGTCGGCCCAGATCTTCAGCGTGTCCATGATGGAGTCGCCGGTGAGGTCGGCAAGGTACGTGCCGGCGAGGCCGAGTCGCCACTTGGCGCCGATACGGAACGGGACCCGGTAGGAGTTCAGCCAGCGAACCGAATCACCGAACATCTGCCGGGAGCAGAGCAGCGTGTCGCCAGACTCATAGGAAGTGTCGGTCGTCGAGGCCAGGGGTCGGGGACCGGGGACCAGGGGCCGGGGACGAAGGAACAGGGTGGAGGCGCTCGCCTGCCGGATGAGCCAGGCGGGGTCGCCCAGGCGCACGGTCTCGGCGACAATTGTGGTCGTGTCTACACGGCTGCCCGCGATGACGGTGTCGCCGGGACTGGGAAGCAGATAGTGAATGGAGTCGCGGGTTGCGCCAAGGGCGTCGCCCTGCCGCTTCACCTCGAACCCGAGGTAGCGGCCGACCGGGCCGGCAGCCGCGGCCGTCGCGAGCAGGGTGAGCATTAATGTCAGGCGCATCGTCGTTCCGTGAGTACCATTCAGTCTAGCCCGACCCGGTCGAGAATCAAGGAAGCGGCCACGGCCAGGGCCCAAGGATTCCAGGAGTCGAGGATTCGAGTGACGTGAATCTTTGATTCCTTGACCCCTCGATTCCTGCGGGACGCGGATTGACTTTCAGGCGAAATCGGCAAGAATAAGAGTGTTGACTAAAGCCAAGGCACAAGTAGAAGTCGGGCGTCTGAGCCGGGAACTGAACGAGCACAACTACCGGTATTACGTGCTCGCCCAGCCGACGGTCTCCGACTATGAGTATGACCAGCTTCTGAAGCAGCTCGAGGAACTGGAACGACAGTTCCCGGAACTGGCAACGCCTGACTCGCCGACCCGGCGCGTCGGCGGCGAGCCGCTTAAGGAGTTCGCTTCGGTCGCCCATGACCCGCCGATGCTGTCGCTCGACAACACTTACTCCTACGACGAGCTGCGTGAGTTCGACGCGCGGGTGCACAAGGTCGTGCCCAAGCCCGCATACCTGGTGCAGCAGAAGATTGACGGTGTGGCTGTGTCGCTGCGCTACGAGGGATTCATGTTCCTGCGGGGCGCGACCCGCGGCGATGGGGCAAGAGGTGACGACGTTACCGCAAACCTGCGCACGGTCAGTTCGCTGCCGCTGCGGCTGCGCCGGGAGCAGAAGGGGTTCGAGAGCTTTGAGCTTCGGGGCGAGGCGTACATGCCGCGCCGGGAGTTTGAGCGCATCAATGCGGAGCGGGAGGAAGAGGGCCTCGCGACCTTTGCCAATCCGCGCAACGCGACCGCGGGCACGCTCAAGCTGCTGGATTCCAAACAGGTGAGGCAACGGAGGCTGGACTGTTTTGTCCATACCATCCCGAGGAGGATTGAGCGCATCGCGACCGACCACGAGGTGCTGG
>CAIVTL010000074.1 GCA_903908785.1 Caldifarciminota bacterium
GCCCAAACGGGTGAGTGATTTTGAACAATATCGTGTGAGTGTTCTATTTGTAAGCCGTGCGTTGAATTGGGTGCGTTCTTGTCGGGATAGGTGTTTCTCCTCGCCGCAGTCGTAGCCGTTCGTGCCAAATCAATGTCGCGGACAGTGTTGGTATTACCAAGCCAACGATTCCGCAAATAGCCTTTCATCTCGCTCATAACCCCATGGTTTGATCCACAGTTGTGATCGTTCCGGCGGTGCCGAGCAGATTCGCATTCATTTTGGACTTGACAAGACGCCCGTTATCTGTCATACTGTATATATGCCAGAAAGGCGTAGCGACATTCACCGTACCCACATGTCCGCTGCCGAACGGCGGGCTCGATCACAGTTGGCCCAGTTGCTCAGCCAACGCGCGGTCATCCGCGGGACGCTGCTGGTTCGCAAGCGGAAGTGCGGCAAGCCGAACTGCAGGTGTGCTCGGGGGGAAGGTCACGAAAACTTGTTTCTGGTGATTTCGGAGAACGGGCGAGCCCGACAGTTCTTTGTCCCCAAGGATTGGGAGTCGCGTGTGCGACTGTGGGTGGAGGATTACCACCGCGCCCGGGAACTCCTGGAAGAGATCTCACGCATCTACTGGGACAAGGTGCGCAACCGGCAGGACTGACCATTCTTCGGCGTATCCTGGCCTACGGGCGTCAGGTACTTGGCTGGGAGGAATCGCTGGACGCGATCCGTGACTCCCGGCGTCGGCCGCGGATCAGCGCGCGAACGGTCGTTCGGGCGGTGGTGGTCATGTTTCTCAGCCGACGGGGCAGCCTGCATGCGTTGGAGCAGACCCGGCCGAGCCGGTTCTGGGCTCGGTGGCTCGGGCAAGAGATGCCGTCGGCCGACTCGGTCGGGCGGATCTGTTCGCGCATGGACGTGTCGGACGTGCGGGCCTCGGTTCATCAGGTTTATTCGCGTCTGAAGCGGATGAAAGCCCTCGAACCGCCGGCGCACGGTCTGATGCAAGCAGTGGTCGACGGCCACGAGACCACCGCCAGCCGTAAACGTTGTTGTTCGGGGTGCTGCCAGCGGATCGTGCATACCGCGGCCGGGGACATGGCGGAGTACTACCACCGCTATGCGGTTCTGCGGCTGGTGGGTCAGGATCTGTCGTTGATGCTGGATGCCGAGCCGGTTCGCCCCGGCGAGGATGAACTCGCGGCGTCGCGCCGGCTGGTGGAACGCGTCCTCGATGGGTATCCGCGGGCATTCGATGTGCTGGCCGGCGATGCGATCTATGCCAACACCGACTGGTTCAAGTTCGTGCTCGGTCGAGGCAAGCATGCTCTGGCCGTACTGAAGGACAATCGCCCCAATCTCATCGCGGATGCCCGAACGCTGTTCGGCGTTTTGCCGGCAACTCTGGATGAGCCCGCCGGAAATCGCCGGCGCCGGTGCTGGGATTGTGACGGCTTCACCAGTTGGCCCGAGTTGGCGTCGAGGGTGCGGGTTGTCCGCAGCCTGGAAACCTACACGGTTCGGCGGCAGTTGGATAAACGAGAGGAGGAACTGAGTTCGGATTGGCTTTGGGTGACCACGCTGCCGAAACTGCAGGCCGCGACACAGGCTGTGGTCAACATGGGCCACGACCGCTGGACCATCGAAAACCAGGGGTTCAACGAACTGGTCAACCGCTGGCATGCAGACCACGTCTACAAGCACGAGCCCACGGCACTGCTGGTCTTCTTCCTGTTCGCTCTGCTGTGCCTGAATGTATTCATCGCCTTCTACTGCCGCAATCTCAAACCTGCGGCACGCAAAGCGATCAGCATGCTGCACGTCGCCCAGTTGATCGCCTCCGAACTGTACGCATCCATCCGTCAAGGACCGGCTCGCGCTCCGATCTGACGCCCCCGCCCCCGCCCCGATCCTGTGTCAGGCTGCCGAACGAACCTCGCCATGCCCGAGCACGCTCTCTCACGCCCACCCCAGCCCAAAAACCGCATGGCGAACCTGCTACCCATCCCATTCGAGCGCAAATCCTTGATCTACCAAGCCTGCACGCC
>CAIVTL010000075.1 GCA_903908785.1 Caldifarciminota bacterium
CCCGTAACTCGTGCCCCGTAACTCGCAACCCGCAACTCGTTCGTGCCTTGCTTGACATGGCGGTCAAAACGAGGCAGTATTTAGTATCCGCCGTGATCTGACGGTGGTCGTGACTGCAACGCGGGCTGGTCCCGCCTTGCATCCGTCGAGCCCGGAATTGGAGTGGTCGGATAAATCGGACAATCTGGAGGACATTTAATGTACCGCAAGTATAGTCTTCTTGCCCTGCTCGGGGTCGCAGCAACCCTCGTCAGCTCCGCCTCGGCTATCATCTTCGTCGAGGAAACCATCAACGTGGGCAATGCGCCCTGGGCGATGGTCTATGATTCAATTGACCAGAAGGTATTCGTGGCCAACCACGGCTCCAGTTCGGTCTCGGTCATCAATCCCGCGACCGACGTCGTGACCGCGACCATACCGGTCGAGGAGTACCCTTCGGCGATATGCTGGAGCCCGACCAGCACCAAGGTGTACGTGGTCTGCACGCCGCTCAGCGGCAACGGGACGGTTACGGTAATCGACGCCTACACCAACGCGGCACTCACCTCCATCAGCGTCGGCCAGAGCCCGGCAGCAATTGTCTGGTGCTCGGCCCGCAACAAGGCGTACTGCATGAACCGAACCAGCGCAACCATCGCGGTGATTGACTGTCAGAGCGACCAGGTCGTGGCGAACATCACTCTTCCCAATCAAACGCCGAACGATATCGCGTACAATGCGACCAACGACCATATCTACGTCAGCAGTTCCGCCTACCAGCAGAACGGAAGAGTGCGGGCGATTGACTGTGCCACCGACCAGATCGTCGCGACGATTACCTGCGCCTACGGCACCGCGGATGTAGAGGTCAACCCGGTGAGCAACAAGGTCTACGCGGCTAACACGGGCGGCACCACCGTGACGGTCATCAATGGCGCAACCAACCAGCGCATCGGCAACATAACAACCCGCCCGACACCGACACCGCTCCTCTGGGTTCCGCCCAACAAGCTCTTTGTCGGCGAGTACTGGGACAGCACGGTCGCGTACCTGGGCGGAGACGACCTGAGCATCCCCACCGCGAACCATATCCCGGTCGCCGGCACGCCCAAAACCCTGCTCCTATCTCCAGACTGCCAGCAGGTCTTCAGCGGCCTTGACCTCGCGAGCAGAGTCGTTGCCCTGAATTCGAGGGACGGCCAGGAGAGAGTCCTCGAACTGCTCGATGTCAACTCCGGCCCGCAGGCGATGGTCTACTACCAGCCGCAGAATCGAGTCTTCGTGGGCAACGCCTGGGACTCGACCGTTACGGTAATCCGGACCGAGGTCGGAATTGAGGAGTCGGGCAAGCCGATCCCGCCGTCGGGCCCGGCGCTGGTCCGGGCATTGCCGAGCCCGGCCCCGGCCCGGCACATGGTAAGTTTCTCCGCGACCGGCTTTGCGCCGACCCGGCTCGACATCCGCGACGCCACCGGTCGCCTCCTCACGACCTCCTCATTTGCCATTTCCACTTCGTCATTCTCCTCTTACTTCTCTTCACCCGGGGTCTATTTCTGCACCCTGAGCGATGGCATCCGCAGCGCCGCCTGCAAGCTGGCCGTCCGCTAGGCGGTTTTCCCGGTTTCGGTGGGCAAAATACCGGCTTGACAGCGGCCGGTGTTGGTTCTAGAATTGGTGGCTCGTGGCCACGGGTTCGGCCACGTCCATCCGCAAAGACATAGTTAAGCTGTCAAACCGCGGCCACCCAAGGGGCGGGGTGTCGCCGTGTTAAGGTAACCCGAACCAAGCGCTCCGTAAGAAACCTTAAGGAGGTTTAGGATGAGAAAACTGATGCTGGTGGTCATCCTGCCGCTGCTGTTCGGCCTGGCATTTGCCGGACCCAACCTGTCAACGGTGAGTGACCCCAACGCGGTCCGCAAGCCGGCCGACCCGAACGCACCCGCCATCGTCGAGGTGCCGGTTCCGCCGACGCCTATCACCGACGCCCCGCCGCCCTTCGGCACGATTTTGCAGTCGTGGGCGGTGACAATGAGCGGGCAATACGGCGGGTCCGGAATCACCAACTGGCGCGAAAAGGGCCGGTTGTACTGTGTGGACCAGGCTGCCATGGGCGGCACTCCGGATGTCTACTCCTACGTAGCCACCGACCCGGTCGGAACGTGGCGCCAGGAGCACTGGACATTCCCGTCCTTCGGCGGCTCGTTGCCGTGGGGCATTGCGTTTGACCCGGACTCGAACTGCTTCTGGGTCAGCCACACCACCGGCGGCGGCGGCGGCACGAGTTCATTGCTGGCCCGCTTCGACACTCTGGGCCAATGGATGGGCCGGCCGCAGGATACCTGGCAGACCTGTCCGCTGATGACCACCAACTGGATTGGCGGTTTTGACAAGTGGCCGGGCACGGACACATTTTTCGGCCTGCCGGTGCAGATGCTCCCGACCATCGTAGTGAAGTTCAACCCGTACACCAAGACCTTCTACGGTCCGGTGACGTACGGCGGCACGACCGCGGAAGAACGCGGCTCCACCTTCCTCCCGTACGATTCGCTCTACATCCTCACGACCGGCTGGTACAACAACAGTTATCGCAAGCGTGACACGACCGGCTTCCTGCTGCAGGATGTCTATGCCGGCACAGGCTGCGCTGACGTAACCTTCTGGGTACCCGAATCCCCCGGCCCGGACGACACTTGCATATTCTTCTGCATGAACAGCTCCCCCGACAACCTTCTGCAGAAAGTTTCGGCGGGTATGCTGTGGAGTCAGCTCCCGTCCGTTTCCGACTTCAACGTCCGGCCGACGGCAATCCTGAGCCCGACCGGCACGATTGACTCAGGCCAGTCCATCATCCCGCGCCTGATCATCCGCAACATGAGTTCAACGCCGGCCACCGACGTCAAAGCCTTCTTCACGATTGACGACGGCACGCCGACCGGCTACAACGACAGCTTGACCGGGATCTACCTCGACATGCACACCGCGGAGACCCTCGCGTTTGGCGGCTGGGTTCCGCGCGGCCGCGACAGCATGGGCGTCGTCGCCTGGACCTACTGGGCGGGCGATTCGATCCCCAAGGACGACACCATCCGCAACCGGATCCTGGTCCGAGTCAAGGATGTCGGCATCACCGAGATTAAGGTACCGGCTCCGGATACGACGGTTGACTCCGGCGTCGTCTTCAGCCCGCAGTGCCGAGTCTGGAACTACGGCAACGTCTCCCTGAACTTCGACGTGCGGTTCCGCATCGGTGCCTGGCAGGCCACGCGCAACCTCAACCTGATTGCCGGCGGCGCAACGCTCGTCACCGCGCCGACCCCGTACACGGCAATGCCCGGCATCTGGGCCTGCATCTGCAACGCGGTCGTAGTCGGCGACCTGCACCCTGAGAACAACGTCATGATCGACACGTTCACCGTGCGCGGCACGGTAACGGTCGACGTGGCTGCCCGCGCCGTGCTGGCGCCGACCGGCGTCGTCGACACGACACAGGTAATCACGCCCAGCGGCCGTTTCGCCAACCTCGGCATTGACCCGGCTGCGTTCTGGGGCTTCTTCAGCATCCGGAACTCCGGCGGTACCGAAATCTACGCCGAGTCGAGCCAGGTAATGCTCAACCCCGGCGATTCGACCGACGTCGAGTTCGCGACCATCCAGTTCTCAATCCTGGGCAACTACACCGCAATCTGCTCGACCGCCATGCCCGGCGACCAGAACTCGACCAACGACGTCGTGAAGGCTCCGTTCCGCGTGGTTGACAAGGTCACCGGCGACATCGGCGTCACGGCGATTCTGCAGCCGCCGGCCCACGTCTACCCCGACTCCAGCTTCATCCCCACCGCGACCTGGAAGAACTACGGTGAAGATGAAGCCACTATCACCGCCTACTTCTTCATCCACAACAAGTACGGCGTCCGCATGTACAACCAACTCCAGGCCGGCGTGACATTGAGCGGCGGAGCGGAAACCACGCTCACTTTCGCCAGCTTCAACGTCGGCAACGACACCGGCCACTGGTACGCTCGCTGCTCGACCATGGCGGGCGATACCAACTTCTCCAACGACACGCTCGACAAGCCGTTCGTAGTCAGCGCCAACACCTGGCCGCCGGGCTGGGCTGAAGTCGCGGCGCTGCCGATGACGCCATCCGGCAAGGCAGTTAAGGACGGCGGCTGGCTCGCCTACGACGCAAGCAAGGGCTGGATCTTCGGCGCCAAGGGCAACAAGACGTCGGACTTCTACGCGTTCGACCCGAACGCCGACGGCTGGAATACGATGACCGCGGTTCCGCCCGGCACCGAAGCCAAGCCGGTCGGCAAGGGCGCAGCCGGCTGCGCGGACGGCAACGGTAAGGTCTATGCCGTCAAGGGCAACAACACGCTGGGCTTCTACGAGTACAACGCCGCGGACAACACCTGGTCCCAGAAGAAGGACGTCCCGACCGGTGCCGGCAAGAAGATAAAGGGCGGCGCCGGGCTCGCCTGGGGCACGAAAGCCGGCGTCGGCGCCGTGTACGTGCTCAAGGGCTACAAGAACGAGTTCTACAAGTACAGCCCGCTCGACTCGACCTGGACCACCCTGACCCCGGCCCCGGTCGGCTCCAAGGAAAAGTGGGACAAGGGCTCGTGGCTCGTTTCTGACGGCGGCCACATGCTGTACGCCCACAAGGCGAAGTACCACGAGTTCTACACCTACGACTGCGAGATGGATTCCTGGAGCTCGGCCAAGACCGCGATGCCGATTCCGGGCTCGGCCGGTTCGAAGAAGTCCAAGGACGGCGGCTCGGCCGCTTGGCTCGACGGAAAGATCTACGCCTTCAAGGGCGGCAACACCGTCGAGTTCTGGAAGTACTCGCCGGACGGCGACTCCTGGGGCGAGAAGGAACAGATCCCGCTGATCGGCTCCACCGGCAAGAAGAAGAAGGTCAAGGCCGGCGCCGCTCTGGCCGGGATTCCTGGCATGGCCGTGTTCGGCTTCAAGGGCAACAAGTCCTTCGAGTTCTGGCGCTATGTGCCGGCCACAATGGTCGCGGCTCCGGCGAACCGCGAAGGCGTGATGTCGGGCGTCCTGCCCGGGCTCACCGGCGCGCTGCGCATCAGCCCGAACCCGCTGGCCGGCGGCTTTGCGACCCTGCGCTACAGCCTGCCCAAGGCCGGTCTGGCATCACTTCACATCTACGATGTGACGGGCCGGACGGTCCTATCGCAGACGCTGCTCGCGGGACGAACCGGGACCGCCGGTATCGACCTGCGGAAGCTCGAAGCGGGCGTGTACCTGGTCAAGGTCACGACCGAGGGCTTCAGCACTACGCAGAAGCTGGTCGTCCAGCACTAAGTCCGAACAGTCCGATTCGCGAGAGGCGGCCTTCGGGCCGCCTCTCTTTTGCAGTGCGCGGTGCAGCGAAGCCGAACCTTGACATGCGGGCACTCGGTTTCATAATCATCACCGATGCCCAGGTCCAGCGCCCGCGCCGCCCGGCAGCCGACAGTTCGGCTGGGCTGGCGGCGCGCGCTGCTGCTGGCGTTGATTATCGCCGGCCTCTTCACCGCGTACCTGTCGGTGGAACTGAAACAGAACGGCAAGCCGGGTTTCCCGCTCGACGACCCGTGGATACACCTGACCTTTGCCCATAACCTCGCCCGCGGCTGGGGCTTCGCGTACAACCATGGGGAGCCGGTCGCGGGTTCCACCGCCCCGGTCTGGACCTTCATCCTTGCGCTCGTCCATCTGGTCACCGGCAAAGTGGCGGCGCTGGTCGTGATTGCCAAGTTGCTGGGCGCGGCGTTCCTGCTGGCATCGGCGGTGTTCGCCTGCCGAATCGCCGCCCGCCTCACCGGCAGCGAATGGACCGGACTTGCAGCCGGCCTGGCGGTCGCAACTCTCGGCCCGATGGAATGGGCGATGATGTCCGGCATGGAGGTCACGCTGTCAGTCGCCCTGACTCTCGCCGGCATCTACTACTACCTGAGGTTCCGCACCGGCTGGATGTCAACGCTGGCATGGATTCTGTTCGGGCTCGCGGCGTGGGCTCGCCCCGAGAGCCTGTCGCTTGCCGGGTTCGCGGCACTCGACTCACTCCTGCGCCGGTTTGCCCTCAAGCGGCCGGTCGCCTTCTGGCGCGGGTTCGGCGCCTGGCTGGTCATTATCCTTGCCTGGGTGGGGTTCAACTATTCACTCTCCCACTCGCTGTTCCCCCAGACCTATCTGGCCAAGGCCGGCAACACCAGCCTGTTCGCCGCCATTGCTGCCGGCAGCCTGCCACAATTGAAGGGACTACTGACCGTTGGCGTCCCCTCCTACTTCGCCGACTTCTGCGTTCATCTCTGGCATGCCAACCCGGCGCTGGCGTTGCTTGTGCCCGTCGGGCTTGTCGGCCTCGCGGTGTCTGCCTTCCGGCGCGGACGCGACACCGGACTGCTGATTCCGCTGCTGGTGCTAGGCTACGTCCCGCTCATCGGCCTCGTCTCACCTGTGTTCGGGGCGGCTTTCCAGAACGGCCGCTACATCGGCAACGTGACTGCGCTGGCCGCGGTCGTCGCGGTCATCGGCGTGGATTGCATCTGGCGCTGGATTCGGCACTCGGGAATTCGGCTCGGAACCACTGCTCTCCTGCTGGCTGCTGCGGGATTCAACGCGGCGACCGTGTCGGTTGCGACAATTCGGAACACCACCCGCGCCGAGTCATCCATCAACCGGATGCAGGTCGCGTTGGGACATTGGCTGGCTGACAACACGCCGGCCGAAGCGACGCTTGCCTGCAACGACATCGGCGCCATCGGCTATTTCTCGGGCCGCTACATTTACGACCTTACCGGGCTGGTAACAAAGGAAATACTCAGCTACCGGCCGGACCGTGACCGTGACCTCACGTTCATCAACGACCGGAAGCCCGACTTCCTTGTCATCTACCCGGTCGCGTATCCCGGTATCGAACAAGCGCCGCTTCTCAAGGCTGTCGCCTGCGCCGACGTCAAAGACAACACCGCCAGCCTGTTCGACATCCGCCCGCAGCCCAGGACCATCGCCGGCCTCCTGGTCCTTGACCTCGTTGTCGAGCCGGCCCCGGCAACGCTGACCGTCTTCAAGTGCACCTGGCCACCCCGCCCCTAGCCCCCGCAAAATAATCTGGGGACGCTAACCTCATTTCCGCCTCCGCTGCTGCCTTCGTTTCGGTCGGCCTGCCGGCCGGAGTCTGAGCACGCGGCGGGTTGCCCGCTCGGCCTCGCTGACAAATAGCTCATCCCCGAATGGCCGCCCGGTTCTTGTGTTCAGCCGAAGCCGCTGGATCAACTCGTCCTCATCGATTTCGCGCAGCCATGCTCGCCAGTCGCCGACACCTACGAGTTTGTGGGCATCAACAGTTAAGACATCATCGTCCCGGAGTCCGGCGTGCGCGGCCGCGCTGCTCCACTGGTATGATTCCGCCTCGCGCACGAGACCTGCTCGCACCGGGTTCAGTTCGACATAGCGAACCGCAGCCGCAGTGTGCCGGTCGTCCAAGGGACACGAAAAGAACCGGCCCTGCCAGCGCCGACCGGTCATGTCATGAGTCCAGTTCACATACTGCGCAAGACGCAAGTGCACTGGCTTGAGCACGGTCGCGAGCGAATCCGCCTGATGTGGAATAGCCACGAGATGAACGTGGTTGGGCATCAGGCAGTACGCCACTACCTCCAACCCGTGCGGGACCGAGTACCCCTTCAGCAGATTCAAGTAGCGCTGGTAGTCGCCGCGCGCGAGAAACACGGTCTCCCGCCGGTCACCGCGTTGCGTCACGTGATGAGGAACACCGGGAATCACAACTCTCGCCATTCTTGGCATCGGGCAATGCTAACACGCAGCGGGCATCGGTCAAGAGAAATCAGGTTAGCGTCCCCAAATTATGGACAGGGCTAGATGAGCGATTCGAGGCGGGCGGCGAGCCGGCGGGCCTGGCTGCGCCGGTTGAATCGGTCCCGGTCAGCCTGAATGAAAGGAGCCGGGTCGCGCTTCATCTCGTCCAGCGCCTCGACCAACTTCGCGCCGTCGAGGCCACATGCGACCCCTGCGCCGGCTTTGGTCACGAGCCCGGCTGCCTCGTCCGAGCCCTCTCCCCAAACGATAATCGGCCGCCTCGCGCCCAGGTACTCGTAGAGTTTGATGCCCACCGGCTGCCCGGGCTTGCCGACATAGAGCAGCACATCCGCCCCCTTCATCAGCACGCAGGCCTCGCCATGCGGAAGCGTGCCGAGCAGCCGCACCTGCGGGTCGTGCTCGAACCGCCTTCGGGTTTCCCCGTCCACCCGGCCGGCCAGGTAGAGCTTCGCCTCCGGCCGCGCCCGCAGTGCCGCTGCAAGCGCCGCGACCTCGGCCTGGTTCTGCCAGAGGTTGCCGACATGAACAATACCGAACCCATCGAGCTTCGCCGGTTCGACCTCGAAGTCGGTCGGGTCAAAACCGTTGTCCAGCACTTCGCACCGCGGACCGACGGCACGCGCGGTTCCATCGTTCACCGCAAGCACGAGGTCGGAATGGTCCACCGCATAGCGCCGGACGCGCCGCAGCGCCGCGCGCTGGTAGGCAGGCGGCGGGGCAAACCCGGTCGGCCACGGGTCGCGGAAGTCGGAGACCAGCGGCACGTGGGCATGGGCCTTCAGCCGGACCCCGAGCAGCAGCGCGGTGAATGGCGGCGACGTTGCGAATATGGCCGCCGGCTTCTCCCGGTCGATGATGTGCCGGCCCGCGCCCGAGCCAAACGGAAACCAGCCGACCTTCGAATCCGGAAACAAGACGTAGTTGAGCAGCCGCGGCCCGGCGCCGAGCCCCTGCGCCAGCGCCGGCGTGAGCTTCTTCGCCTTTGAGCGGACGAGATTGAGCAGCCGGTTCGGGTCCGCGCTCTCGGTGCGGTAGATACGCGAGCCCTTGAGGTCGTCGAGCAGGCGCGGGTCGTAGTGGTAGTAGGCAACCGGCTTGACCGTCAGTATCAGCGGCTGCCAGCCCGCTTCCGGCAGAAACTTGCACAGCTTCGTCACCCGCATCACGCCGGAGAGACCCAACGGCGGGGTGTAGTAGGCGACTACCAGCAGGCGGCGCATCAGCTCAAGTCCGAAGGTCGAAGCTCGAAGACCGAATCAATGTCGGAGAAGCAGCGAAGGACCAACTGCCTCGGTCCTCCCTTTGCTTCCGGTCGAGCGTGCGCAGGGCCGCTCCGAAGATGAGGTTCAATTCCTTGGCCTCCTGCCACAGCGGCCGCATCTCGCCACGGCGTGCAGGAACGGCCGCCGCCAGCATGGTCAGCCAGTGCTTGCACTCGCGGGCTTCCTTGCGACAGATGCCAATCTTGTGGCGGAAGTCGCGCGGGGACTCCGCATCGTTGGCCTCAGCGTAGTTCGCGCCGACGCTTGTGGCTGCCCGCACAAACTGGTTCACCAGCGGAGCGTTCACCGGAGATGACGGGACCGTCTGACAGAATCGGATAGCCGCCACACCAAACTTGGGGGTTCGGTGTTCGAGGTCGAACTTCTGAGCCTTATCCATCAACATCGCGTCTCGATTGTAGTCACTCCGTCGCCAGAATCAACCACGACTCTGCGGGTTCACCACTTCGGACTTGAATCGGAATTCGAGCTTCGGACTTCGGCCTTATCAGAGAGGTGCTTCGCTATCCGCGCGGTCACTTCTTCCGCGGGTAGCTCCACCGGCTCCAGGCCTTTGAGGAACGCAAGCAACCCCGCGGCGTCGAGTGTCAGTAGGTGATCCTCGACCTGCAGTTCCTCCGGCAGCGACCGGAAGAAAGCGCCCGACCCAAGGCTATCCTGTAGCCGGAAAAGACTCCCGCTCACGACGTCTCGGATTGCCGACAGGTCGGGCGCGGGGAACGACTTAAGCTTCGCGTCGGGTTTGCGGCCAGAGAAGACAAACAGCTTGCCGTCCATGTCGCTGGTGTCTCGACCCTGCGCGCTCATCGCCTCGGACAGGATGTAACCGTAAGTAGAACCGAGCAGGTGCACGAGCAACAACTGGTTCCCGTCGCGGAAGTACGGAAACTGGCTGGGGCCGAGGTCCGGGAAGAGCCGCGCCTTCAGCACCGATGCAAGCCGGTACGAGTAACCGCCGCTCCCGGTACCTTCGAAGACCTTGGTGTTAGACGATATCGCGGCCAAGGGCCGCACCATCACCTTCTTCTCTTTCTCGCGATGCTCGACCAGTTCCCAAGACCGTCCGGCCAGCACGAAGTGGTGAAACACGAAGAAGACCGTGCCGATATGCCGGCCGGTTGTGATGTCGTGCACTTCGTAGTTGCCGAAGGTCTTGTCCTGGATGTTGGAGTGAATCTTCCCGGACTCGACCTGCGGTTCCACCGCGGTGCCGGTGAAGTAAATTCCGGGCCGCTGCGCCACCACTTCGCCCGAGTCAATCATCTGCCGAAACGCCCGGTCAATCGGCTCATCGCCGCCCGCGAGCGGCCGCAGTATCCGGCGCACCGACTCCCAGGTCGTACCGATGCGCCGGCGCTGGAACAGGTACGAAATCACCTGCTGCGGTAGCACCGACAGCGCGGGCGTGTAGCTCTTCTCGTACAACCGCCCCTGCCGCGCGCACTCAAACAGTGTCTCGAAGAGGAACTTCTCCCACGAGTTCAGGTAGAGCCCAAGCGCCTGCAGATTGGATTGGCGCCGGCGGTTGCCCCGGCCCAGGCGCTGCAGCAGCGACGAGACGTTGAAAGGCGGCCGCACCAGCACCACGCCATCAATGTCACCGATGTCAATTCCCAGTTCGAGGGTCGAGGTGCAGCAGAGCAGCCCGGTCTTCTCCCGGTTCATCGTCGCCTCGACGCCCTCCCGCACCTCCCGGGTGAGGCTAGCGTGATGCACCCAGACGCGGTTCGCGAACGGCGGACGGTTCAGCAACTTCGCGTATTGCTCGGCATACGAACGAGCGTTGAAGAAACAGAGCACCTTTCGGCAATCACGCCGCCGCAACTCCTCGACCACACGCTCAGGCCAGTCTTCGTCCATCGGCATCAGGGTCTCGTCAATCTCGCGCCGGCCCGGGACCTGCACTACGACCGGATCGGGGAAATAGCGCGAGCCGATGTCCAGGTCGTCAATCGTGGCCGACAAGGCGTAGTACCGGACGCCAGCGTTCACCAGCCGCAGCCGTTCAAGCAGCACGCGCAACTGGTCGCCGCGCGGCGTGTTGTCGAGCAGGTGCAGCTCATCGAGTATCACGGCGGAGAGCTCCTTGAATATCCGGGTGTGACGACAGAGTAGCGAGTCGAACGACTCGGGCGTCGTAATCAGCATGAACGGCAGCTTTGATTCGTCGATTGCCGGATGGTCTCCGGTCTTGCGGGCGAGGGCCAGTTCGAGGTACTGAAGCGGCTCGACCAGCCGACGATACAGGTCATTCACCAGGGCGCGGGTCGGCGAGACGTAAAGAATTGAGAACCGGCCGCGCCGGTCAGGCAGCAGCCGCTCGACCGCCGGGGCGACTACCGCCTCGGTCTTGCCCGACGCCGCCGGCGATATGACGACAAGGTTCCGCCCTTCGAGAATCACGGGAATCGCCCGGACCTGGACCTCGGTCAGCCGGCCGAACCGGCCAAAGAAAGGCGTCCAGGTTCGCTTCAGGGCGACACGAATCTCGCGCTCAACCGCTACGCCCGCCGTCCCGTCCCCTGTCCGTGTCAGTCCGTGCCCGTCCGTGTTCGTCCGTATTCCGCCGCGTCAGTTCTTTGCCGCCGGCAGTATTCCCTGCGCCCGGAGTCGCGTCACGTCGAGCGCCTCAACTGAGAACTTGATGAAGGTACGCACGCCCTCGAGGTTCCGACGGGAAGCCTCGCGCAGCAGCTTCTTCTGGTCGAGGTCCGAAACCTCGAAGCCCGGGTACGCCCGTCGGTAAATCATCACCATCGTCGAGAACGCGTCATACAACGCCTTGTCCTCCAGCGGCTCCAGTTCCACCCGGTGCTTGACGCGGTTCGCCAGCTTGATGTACGCGTAGTCATAGGGGCTGGGCGTAGTCGCGAAGACGAGGAGCAGCGACGGGTCCCGGTAGATGTACGGCACGGGCTTTACCCGGTTGTGAACCATCCGGTCGTTGATTCGCTTCAGGTCCGGGTCGTTCTGCGCGGTCCGTACCAGCCCGTCCATGAAATTCACGCTCCTGGCCAGGTACATGATGTCCCAGAGGTGCGTGACCGTCTCGGCCTCGTCGACCAGCAGCACCAACCCTTTCATCCCCAGCTCGCGGGCCATCCAGCTCAGGCCGGACAGGATGTTGCAGTATTGGTCGGCAGCCGTCGAGAAGTCGTACAGCGCGGGTATCCGCTGCCCGCCCTTGACCCGGAACGGACTCTTCTGCTCGGTCGCGTACTCCTTGGTGCTCTCGCCTTCTATCCATTGCCAGAACACCTCGGTTTGCTGCTGGCCGGCGTCGGTCCGACGGAGCTTGGCCAGCACCGGCCCCAGGAACGCGTGGTCCTTCATGTCCAGGGCCGTGGCGCTCCGCAGCAGGTCGCGAAACCCGTGCTCGGTCTCGTCCTTGATGTAGCGCAGGTTATGGACCACTTCCCGGTACACCCGTTTGGGCCGGTGCGGGCTGACCTCAGCGGGGTCGAATTGAACCAGGCTCGTGACCATGCCCGAGGCCAGCGCCCGGTGATGCACATATTCGAGCAGGTGGGTCTTGCCGGTGCCGTAGTCACCCTCGACCATGAACACGTCGCCCTGGCCGCCTGCGAGGTTCGCGAGCGCGGCATCCAGCACCGCAATCGGTTTGTCCCGGCCGAAGGTGAAAGACTCTACATCCTGATGGGGTACAATCCCGAGCCGGAATGCCTCGAGCATCCGGCGCGCCTGGATTGTATCTATCTCGGCAAACGCGGGCTGCGCCTGTCCCGGCGTGATGTCGCCAAGCTTCGAAAGCAGCCGGACGCGTTGGGTCGGGAGCCAAAGCCGGAGCCCGCTCTGAAACTGGACTAAGAGTTCGGTCCCGTGCCAGCGGGTGTCAAGAATCTCCCCGTCGCCGAACACCGGGTGCGAAACGAGCCGCCGCCCACGCGTCCCCGTCGGTTCGGTCATGTCTGCACTTCTGACTTCTGCCTTCTGAATTCTGACTTCTGACTTCGGCCGCGCCTAAAACTCTTCCTTCTCGACCTGTTCCTTGTCGGTCTGCTCCAGCCGTTGTGTAGTGATGCGCAGCAGCTTCTCGGCGTCCTTCCGGCCGAACTCGAGCGCCGGCGCTGCCCGCAGTTGATGGAACGCGTCCAGCGCGCTGACCACGAAGAGCCGCCGATACCCGACGTCAAACGCGAAGGCGGAAACCGCCAGGTCGGCCAGGGCCCGCACGATGCCGTCGCGCTTCGCCTCGGCCAGCTTCACCTCGTAGGCCGACTCAAACAGCTCGGCCAGCCGGGCCCCAAGCCGCTTCAGGAACTCGGCCGGCTCAATCCCCAACTCCTCGAGGTTGATACGCACGCCGACCGGGTTGGTCTCGTTGAACGTCGTCCGCAGCCGCTGCTTCAGGGCCTCGTACACGCCGCCCGAACCCTCAAGCAGCAGGTTCTCGTCCGGCACCGCGTAGAAGACCATCGCCCCGGGCAGCCGCGAGTTGCCGCACTCATCTACCAGTTGTCGCAGATTGTCAAGCGCCCGGCGCTTGTCGCGCGACGACGAGATGGACATACCCCGCTCGGCCTCGTCGAAGAGCAGCACCAGCCCAGTGTAGCCGATGGCGTGGACCCACTGGATGAGCGAACGGAACACCCGGAACGCCGTCGCCTTGTCAATCCGCTCGGAAATCCGGTGCTGGGCCCGCACCTCCTTCGACACGTCTTCGCCCTTGAGCCACTGGATGACGTCGTTGAACCCTTCGCCGTCTTCTGCCAGCAGGCTCGCGAACGCGCCCCGCGCGGCATTGCTGAAACTCGTACTCTCGGTCGTCGGCAGCGTCTCCAGGTACTTGCGCAGGCTGTCGGTCCGGTCATGTAGCTTCCGCTGGTCATCGTGCCACTTCCTCACCACCGACTCGATACCCTTATCCCAGACCGCGGTCGGCGCGTCGGCCGGCCGCGGGGCAATCAGGTTGGCGGCGATGCCCTTGTAGACCAGCTCCAGCTTGTCGAACGGACACTCGGTCGGATTGAGGCTGACATAGGCCACACAGTAGTTGTGCTTGAACGCCAGGTTCCGCACAGTATACAGAAAGTGGGTCTTGCCGCCGCCGTAGTTGCCGGTTATCAGTTTGAAGCTCGAAAGGTTGTACTTCAGAATCCCGTCAAGGTACTCGTCCTCGAGCACTTTCAGATAGGGCTCCAGCCCGACCGTAAAGTGCTCGATGCCAAACTCCGGCGGCGTGCCGGTCGAACCCAGCTTGTTAACAATCGCCCGCGCCAGTTGCCTATCCACGTTCTTCGTTCCTCGTTCTTCGTTCTTGGTTCATGGTTACTTGCTGAACGACACGTAAGAGTAATGCGTTCCGTCGCCCTCTTCGTTGTCCGGAACCCACAGCGCCTTTGCCTTCTCGGTCGTGGCGTCGAAGTTCGCCACGTGCAGCTTCATCTGCGCGTCACCGATCGCGAATGCGCCGGCCTGCTTCAGCCGGAACAGGTCGTAGCTGAACCGCACGCGTGGGTACTCGACGAACTTCTCCTGCGCCGGATTCAGCCGGAAACTCTCCGGCTGCATCAAGAGCACCAGTTCGGACAGAAGGTCCAGCAGGAACACGCGGTTCCCCTCATTCAGTCCGGCAAAGGCGCACAGCCGGCGGTACGCCGCGTGCAGCTTCGCGGCCAGCTTCGCCGGCTCGACCGACTTCTGCCTCAGCCGCTCGTTCCACTTCTTCAGCGTCGCTGCCAGCTCGGCTGGCGCCAGGTTCAAACCGGACTTCAGCTTTTCGATTTCCGGCCCCCAGAAGATGGTCGCGCTGCCCGCGTCGAAGTCGGCCCGCACTGTGAACAGGCCGACTCGGAGCAGCGGCAACTGCCCTTTGACGGTCATGCCCGAACCTTCCAGCCCGGCCACGAGCTGCCGGCCGAACTCGAACCGGAATTCGGCCCGGCTCTGTTCAATCGCGGCCGACTCCTCCCGGCACCAATCGGCCAGCCGCTGCCTGACCTCCGAGTCGGGGAAAGCCTGAATCGCGCCGCTCAGCTCGGCAATGGCCTTGGCCCGCGTGTGGACATTGTTCACCGGGTCGGAAAGCAGACTGCGATAGGCGACAAGCCGCCGGGCCAGCTTCTGCGACTGGCCGCTCAGGGATTGCAGCAATTCAACGAGACCTTCCATAGCCTTTGAGTATAAGCCGGGCGCGCCTCAAGTCAATCGGTCTTGAGGACAACCGCAGACGACACAGATGGCCCGGGTCCGGACAATGCAGAAGCCAGAAAGCAGAGACCAGAATGCAGACCGGCGGACTATCCGCAGATGACGCAGACGACACGGAGTGTCGCCCCGACGCCGGGGAGGGGTCTCGTCTCGGCTAGCCAGCCGCCATTCGCCGTTCACCTACGTCCGTCCGTCTTCGCTCTTCCGTCTTGCGTCTTCGCCTCTTCGTCTTCAGCCGTGACCCGCAAGACGCCGTCGAAGTCGCCGTGCAAGCCCCGCCGGAAGTCCCTCTGCAAATCAAGCCGCAAGTCGGCCTTCGAGTCGCGATGCGAATCGGCCGGACAGTCGGATTTCGAGTCGCCGCAAGAGTCCGCCTGCGAATCCCCTTCCAAAACGGCCCGCATGTCGCAGTGCAAACCGGCCGCAGAATCACCGAGAAAACGCCTCCGCAAACCCCATCAAGAGTCCCTCTGGAAACCACCCCGGGAACCGTCCTGAGAACGGTTCGCGCCGTGATTCGCGGAATGTCGTTTTGAGTGGGTGTTGGATAACCTAACAGGGCCTGTTTCGGCCACTTAGGTCAGTTCGGACTCGCCCAATTGCCGCGATTGCCGCTCCGGGCCCCGTTCTGCCTTCTTTTGCCCCAGAAAGCCGCGAGTCTGGGCGTCCCAGTTCGACCGCCATGCCCGCAGCTTCTGCATTCTGGCCTCTGCTCTCTGACTTCTGCTCTGTCCGTCTCTCATCCGTCGTCCTGGCTCCTGGCCTCTGGCTTCCCTCATCTGCCGTTCTGCCTTCTAGCCTCTAGCTTCTATCATCTGACTTCGTCTGTCCGCCGAACGTCCCCGCCTCGCCGGACTGGTCCTCACCCTCCGCGACGGGAAAACCTAGCCACCCCGACTCCAAGGCGCGCAGACCGCGACTGAACGCAGCGAAACGGGAGATGTCCCGGCTTGATCTCAAGCCGAATACAAAGGCAGAGCGTCCATCCCGCGGACTTCACCGTTCCTCCAATACAGCCTGATACTCGGCCGGAACGAAATTGTACATAACTTCCTTGACCTGCCGAAAGACGGGCAGGAACCGCAATGCGTGCAGAGCGGCCGCTTTCTGGCCCCATGTCAATGAGTCTGGTCTCATTATGCTCAGGATCGAGTCGAAGTATTGCCCGGTGCAGTTGCCGCTCGTAAGAGGTCCATACATGAGAAGCCCGCCATGTAGCAGCCAGCGGCTGTCTTGACTAATGGTCATCTCGATCGTACTCCTCCTGATGACACGCGCCGGCATCGTGTCCGGGCCTCGAACGAACGGGGTCGTTGTGCGTGTCTCCGGCATGACAAAAGTGGGAGACTGCAGGTCGCGTGCACCTCTCCTGGTTGGACGGACTCGGAACGCAAAGCTGACGTCGGTAGTGTCGCAGTGCACATCAATGCCCACCACGTCAGCGCGATGCTTCAGGGCCGTACGTATGGACTCGGCTATCGCGGCATTGGATGACCGTCCTCCAGCAGAGAGGCGTTCGAAGATTGCCCCACACGACGCCACAATGGCCATCATGTGGTCAAGTTCCTCCTGGGTCCAGCCCCCTCGCCAGACCTGTGCCGCATGTGCCGAGTCCGCGCTAGGAAAGGGCGAATTCCGCAGCCACGGCAGAACTTGGACACCGTTCAATAGCAGCAGCGTGTCGTCCTTGATGTCGAAACGGTAGGGTCGCTTCAGCGGATGTCCGTAGGCAATGACGTAGCCCGCGCTAATGCCACTCTCGGGCGTCACTGGCTTGATGTCGAAGCGGTACAACTGCGCCTCCACCGCTGAGTACTCAGTCGATGCGATTCCGGCGGGCGTCGTATACCATGCCAGCGTGCCCCGCTTCACACCTGAGACGTCCCGTGGCTGGACACCTTGGCCGGCGTCAACGACTACCAGAAGCAGAATGACTAGGAGAAGTAGCGCGGACCTCAACTCGGTTCCTTTCGAAGTATATCACGTGGTACAGTCCAAGGAACTTCCCACTTGCACGCCGACGGGTCGGGCGCAGACAGGCTGCAGCCGGACGGCGAATCAGAGCACCTTGCCACACGGCATTGTGCGCGACCGGCCGAAAGACCGTTGGGCTCAGGCCGGAGGATGCGCCTTGAGATACGCTTCGACCTCGTCAACGAACCCCTCAGCCTTTGCCAGAATGGAGGCAGCCGCATCGCGGGTGGCGTCTCTGACCGGCTGATAGTCGGAAACGAGCCGGACGTCAAAGGCGTCGTGAAATGCTATCGATGATTCTTTGGGGAATATGCCGTTCCGCATGAACTCAGTATCGTAGATGCTGATGACGCCCGTATGTTTCGACGGCGTCTTGCCGATGGTCTGGAGCAGCGCCAAGGCCGCGTAGAACATCGCGTAGTAGCTACGGTTGATGACGGCCTGGGGCGTCCGTTGGCCGTCAAGCAGAAATCTGGCGTCCGCCAAGGCGGCGCGTGCCTGTTCCATCCGATGCTTCACCAACTCGGCGATGTGCTCCGGCTTCATATCGCCACCCCGTCTTTCTCCACTGCAAGGGCGAGGAGCGAAGAACTGAGGGGACCGTCCTGCCATTCAGCGCGGGACACTGTTACCGGGACCACGACGATTCCCTTTTCCACTCCGGCTTCCCACGCGCAGAGTCGAACGTAGTCCTCGGCCTCAGCGTCAGCAGGTCCCTCAAGCACTACGAGCACATCCATGTCCGAATCCGCGTCCGCGTCGCCCCGGGCGCGGGACCCGAAGAGCAAGACGCTTTCGACCTTCAGACGAAGAGACAGGCGTCGCTTGAAGTCATCAAGTACACTGCGTTCTGTCGTTGTCATGAGTATCCTCGCTCAG
>CAIVTL010000076.1 GCA_903908785.1 Caldifarciminota bacterium
TCCGGGAAATTGGCCACGAGGGCCAGTTTGATCGCCCACGCCGCCCTGGCGTTGAACCAGTATGCCAGGCAGGCGTCGGGGTCGCTCAGCAGTTCGGGTGAGGCGGTCGGCCCGGTAACCGCAAGCAGCTTCAACTGCTCGTCGAGCTTGACGATTGCTTCAGAGTTGTCACTCAATTCGTATTATCCTCGCGCCGCTGCCGACCCGGTCCAATTCCAGGCTCAGCACCCCGTCCTTGAAATCGACCTCGATGCTGTCCGGGTTGACCGGGAACGGCAGGCTCACCCGTTTCTCAAAACCGCCGTACGGAATCTGGGATTCGTAGAAGCTGATACCACGCCGCACCTTGGCCGGCGGCCGCTTGATGCCCAGAATCTGGACCGTCCTGGTCCCAACCCGAACATGTATTTCCGACCCCGCGACGCCCGGCACCTCGGCCATCAGGTGAACCTTGTGCTCGCTCACGAAGAGGTCCACCAGCGGCTCCCATACCGCGTTGCTCTCGTCGGCTCCGAAGAACCGCTCGAATAGCTCGTCAATGTCGCGAGAAACTGAGACAATCGCACTGAGGCGTCGGAATCGGTCCATCTGGTTGTTAGACGCTATCCGGCCGCGGTCTGATTCGCACTGAGTGCGACCGGTTCGGACAGGCGACCGATTGCCAAAGCCCGGCCGGTCGAGACTTCCACGTCCACCCACACACCGTTGAGGCGCACGTCACCGGTCGCCGAGTGGAGCCGCACCGGCACCATCTCGACCATCCGACGCAGGGACAGGTCCTTGCTCATCCCCAGCACCGAGTCGAACGAACCGCACATGCCCACGTCGCAGATGAAGGCGGTACCACCGGCCAGTATCGTCTCATCGGCGGTCTGGACGTGAGTGTGGCTGCCGAGGACAGCCGAAACCCGGCCGTCCAAGTACCAGCTCATGGCTATCTTCTCGGCCGTCGCCTCGGCATGGATGTCAACGAACACCACCTGGGTCTCGCGCCGAATCTCATCCAGCACCGGCAGGACCCGGCGGAACGGGCAGTCCAGCGGCTTCATGAACACCCGCCCCTGCAGGTTTATTACCGCCACCTTCACGTTGGTCGTCTGGTCCGCTGCCTGCTCCGCGTCCGCCATTTTGCCTTCTGCCTTTTGCACTTTGCCTTGTCCGCTGGCCCCTTCCGTCCCCTCAGCCCCCGCCAAGTCGCCAATCGCCAATCGGCAATCGTAAACTCCGTACCCCCGTCCCGGCGCCTGCGGCGGGAAGTTGAGCGGTCGGAGAATCCGCGGCTCGGTGCCGAGATACTCCCAGACCTCTTTCCGGTCGTACGCATGGTCGCCGGTCGTGATGCAGCCGACCCCGGCCCTCAAGAGTTCGTCGGCCAGCTTCGGCGTGATACCGTATCCGGCCGCGGCATTCTCGCCATTGACGATGACGAAGTCCACGCTCAGCCGCTGCCGCAACCCGGCCAGCTCCTGCTCCACCGCCTTCCGCCCCGGCTCCGCGCACACGTCACCGAGGAAGAGGACGCGGAGTGCACCCTCCGGCTTGGGATTTGGCGCAGACGGGGAAAAGGGTCGCGGGGTCGAGGAATCCAGGATTCCACTGCCGGCCCGACTCGAATCCTGGACCCCTTGAATCCTTGAATCCTGTCCTTCGTCCTTCGTCATTTCCACTTAGTCCCTGGTCATTCCTTCCTAGCGTGCGTAGTCCACTGCCCGCGTCTCGCGTATGACCGTGACCTTAATTTGCCCCGGGTACTTGAGCTCGGCCTGAATCTGGGCCGCGACCTTGGCGGCCAGTTCGGCCGAATCCCGGTCCGAGACCTTGTCCGGCTCGACCAGCACCCGGATTTCCCGGCCGGCCTGAATCGCGTACGCCCGCTCAACCCCGTCCATCGAGGCCGCAATCGTTTCGAGCGCCTCGACCCGCTTGACGTAGGTCTCGAAGCTCTCGCGCCGGGCCCCGGGCCGGGAACCGGACACGCTGTCGGCGGCGGCGACCAGGAAGGCATAGGGCGAATCCAGGGTCGCTTCTTCATGGTGCGCGGCAATCGCGTTTGCCACCAGCTCATCCTCGCCGAACCGGCGCGCCAGTTCCGCCCCGATGCTCGCGTGCGGCCCTTCGATGGTCTGGTCCGCGGCCTTGCCGATGTCGTGCAGCAGCCCGGCCCGCTTGGCCTGCGCCGGATCCAGGTCCAGTTCCTGCGCCATCAGCGAAGCCAGGTACGCGACCTCCTTGCTGTGGACCAGCACGTTCTGGCCGTAGCTCGTCCGATACTTCAGCCGGCCCAGCAGCTTGGAGAGCTCCGGGTGCAGGCCCACGATGCCCAGTTCCAGCACGACCGCCTCGCCGGTGGATTTGATATTCGCGTTCATCTCGTCCCGGGTCCGGCCGACAATTTCCTCGATTCGCGCCGGGTGAATCCGGCCGTCGGCCACGAGCTTCTCCATCGCCAGCTTGGCCACCTCGCGCCGGACCGGGTCGAACCCGGAAATGATTATCGCGCCGGGCGTATCGTCAATCATCACCTCGACGCCGGTCAGGGTCTCGAAAGTGCGGATGTTCCGCCCCTCGCGGCCGATAATCCGGCCCTTCAGTTCATCCGATGGCAGGCTCACGACCGAGACCGTGGTCTCAGCCGCGTGCGACACCGCGCAGCGCTGAATCGCCCGAATGATGATTTCCCGCGCCTCTTCTTCGGCCTGGCCCCGAGCTTCTTCCTTGATGTCCCGGACAAGCTGGGCCGCCTCGAGCCGGGCCTGGTTCTCGAGGTTCCGGCACAGCTCGCGCCGCGCCTCCTCGGAAGAGAGGCCGGCAATCCGTTCGAGCTTTGCGTTCTCCTGGTTGATGAGCTGGTCCAGCCGCTCCATCTTGGCGCGGACAATCTTGTCCCGGGCCACTATGTCGCGGTCCTTGCGAATCAGGTCCGCCTCCTTCTGCGTCAGCACGCTGTCCCGGCGGCCGAGGAAGTTCTCGCGTTCGGACAGCTTCGCCTCCAGCCGCTCCAGCTCCCGGCGCGTGGTCGCGGTCTGGGTCTCGAACTTCAGCTTCTCCCGCTCCCACTCGATCTTGGCCGCGGCCTCGGACTTCTCCCGTGCCCGGCTCGCCTCCTCCTGCGCCTGCTTGACGGTCCGCTCGCGCTCCTGCTCGGCGCCCGTCACCAGTTGCCGGGCGGCCCGTCGGCTGAGGACGAACCCGACCCAGAATCCTGCCACTCCCAGAACTAAAAAACCGGCTATTGCCAGAACTATGCTCACCAAACTCATGCTTCCTCCAAGTAAAACAAAACCCCGCTTATGCCGTGTAGTTACGAGTCTATGAACCCGCGGTAACAAGGGGCGCTTCAGAGCCGCTTCACGCCACTCAATGAAGAGCAGCAGTCCACGGCTCTATCGTAGCACCCACTTCACGGGTGTTGGCTCAAGACTCAGCCAACTATCACGAGCACAGCAGGGAGCCTTAAGCAAAGCGGAAAGTAGAAAGGGGAAATGGACAAGTCCGGACTTTGCCATTTCCACTTTTCCCCTTTGCCTTTATAGTACGGACTCCAGTTTGTCAATCAGCACGCCGACCCGGCGCGACACCCAGCGGGCATCCTCCTGGCGCTGAACGAGATGCTCATCCACCAGGTTCAGACAGGCCAGCACCGCGGTGCGCGTGCTCGAGCCCTGCCGGAACTGCTGGTCAATCTCCTTCATCTTCCGGTCAACGATTCCCGCAACTTCCTGAACGTGTTCGCCGTCACTGTCGGCTTTCACATTATAGTCACTGCCAAAGACGCTAACGATAACTGACTTCATCGGCTCCCATCAAGACCCACTCTACAGCAGGCCATCAATCTTCTCCAGCAGCGTATCAATCCGCTGCACCGCCTCGGCCCGGGCCCGCTTCTCCTCGTCCAGCCGGGTCGCGAGCCCGCGCTTCTCGCGTCGCAGCTCGCCGATAAGCCGGACCGCCTCGTCAACCCTTACCTCGAACTGCCGGAACCGCTCCACCAGCTCCGGCGACGGCCCGTTTTCCGCTGGTGGCGGCTCCCCGGACTTCAGTTCACTGGGGCCGGCCTCGGACTTTGTCATTTGCACTTTGGATTTCTGTCCTTTGCCTCAGTGCCGGGTAAGCCTCAGCCCGGGCAAGAGCTGATACCACGTCTCCACCCGCACCCAGCAGTTCTCGACGTCCACTCCTACTACCTTCACCAGCGCGTAGTGGCTGTCGGCCGTGAAACAACCGATGCTGCACGGCACCCGCAGGATGTCGGTGAAGTTGAAGTAGGACGTTTCCGAAAAGGACGGCAGCATCACATTCTCATCCGGCAGCGTGTCGGTGAAGCCGCTCACCCGCCACGAATCCACGGGCACGACGTTACCGGGGTCGCTCGGCCCCATGTCCGGGCTCGCCACCGAGTACGGCTGCTGGTTCGCGCTTGGAGGCTTGAAATCGGTGATGTAGAGGTCGGCCGAACCAACGCTGTGCACGTCGGTCATCGGATAAGTCCGGCCCCGGCCGGTCTTCCGGTCCCAGCCAAAGCCCGAATTGCCGGCGGCATTCAGCTCGGCCAAAGCCACGGTATCGGTTCGCACCGGCACCGTGCCCGGGTTCGTGCTTGCCGCATAAGTCTGGTCTCCATACTTCGCCTCGACCCGGTACCAGCCGGTCGCGCCGTTCGGATTGTGGGTCCACAGGTTCGCGGTCGTCTCCGCCACCAGGCTGTAACTCGTCTCGCCTACTGCCTGGAAATAAACCAGGTACTTATCCGGAGTAGCGTCAACCGGCACGCTCCAGATGACCTTCACCGTACTGTCGGTGTCGGCCTCAAGCCGCAGGTTCAAGGGTTCCTTGCCGGTCCCGCCCCCGCACCCGGCCGCGACCATAAGCGCGGCAAGCGCCAGCACGGCGAAAGCCGCCGCTCCGCCCGACTTCCTGCTACTCACTACTCTCTACTCCCCACTCCCTCAGAATCAGTGCCGAATCAACCTCAGCCCGGCCACGAGCTGATACCACGACTCAATCTGCATCTGACCGGCTGCCATGTCAACGCTGTTCACCTTAATCAGGGCGTAGTGCTTCTCATCCTCACCGGCAGTGTAGCACCCAACGTAGCACGGCACCTGCGGAATCTGGGTGTAAATAAAGTAGGTGGCGTTCGGCGGCGGCAGATAGTGAGGCAGAGGACTCTGCTCGTCCATCAGCGGGTTCGAGAACCCGTTCTTCCGCCAGGCAGCCGAAGGTATGATTCCGGCCCCGGAGTCAATGCTGTCCACGTTCGGGCTGATAACATACAGCGGGCTACCTCGCCCGACCCGAAGGTCCGAAACGTAGAAGTCAACCCCCGCACTGTTCGCGCTGTCGGTCATCGCGAAGAAGCTGCCCTTGCCCGAATCCCGGGTCCAACCGTACCCGGACCGGCTCGAATCCGCGTTTATCTCAAACAGCGTTACCGTGTCGCTGTGAATCGGAACCGTGGTCGGCTTCTCCGCGCCGTCATACGAGTCCGGCCCGAACAGCGCCGTCACCTTGTATTGCCCGGTCATGCCGTTCGGCTTGTGCTCAAAGGAAGTCGCCGTCGTCTCCCCGAGGACAGCGTAGCTCGACTCCCCGACAGCGCGGAAATAGACCATGTACTTATCCGGCCCGCCCTCAGCCGGCGCGGTCCACGCAATCACCACGGTGCTGTCCGACTCATCCGGGCCGCTGCTCACCGCGACGCCGGTCGGCGGCCCGCCGAGCACGCCGCAGCCCTGAATCACAACCAGCGCGGCCAGCGCCGCCACACCGGTCAGAACGGCCAATACCAATCTCTTCATCTGGCACTCCTTATCATCTTGCGGAATTTCGCTTATAACCTGCTATCAAGCCTCTGTTAGGCTACTAGCCAAAACCGGCACTGTCAAGAAACAGGGGCGTGCCACCGCACGCCCCGCTTCCATCTCAGGCAGCCCGCCGCGCCGCCACTCCGTCACGTGACTCTCGCCACCTTTCTTAGACCGGAGCGAATTCCGGTCGGGTTCGCGAATCGCCAATCGGCAATCGACAATCGCCAATGGGCCGCGCCGGCCCGCGCGCTTGACAGGCCGTCTGCGCTGTCTACAATTTCTGTGATGGAGCGTGCTCCCACCCGGCCCGGGCCCGGGCAGAGTCGAACACCACGTCCCGGAATCCTCCTGGCTACGGGCGGCCTCAGGCGACTGCTGCCTGTCCTGCTTCTGCTCGTGCCCCTGGTCTGGGCTGACGTCGACCTCAGGCTGCCAAAGGACCGAGAGCAGGGCAACGGCGCTTCGCTGTCATGGTGGATTATGGCTTTGGAGTGGGGTGCCGGCACGGCGGTCGGGACCGGCACCGGTATCCTGGGCCACGATGTCGGAAGTGTTGAAATCCCGTATACGCGCAGTTACTTCGACGCGCCGTTAGGAATCGTGAATGGAGTCATCCGAATCGCGGTCAGCACCCCGTTCGGATGCGCTGCCGGGTGCGACGCGGTGGGGCTGATTACGGACAATGAAGGTGTGCTCTGGTATGGGTTCGCGGTCGGCGGCATCGCCGTCGCGGCGAGCGAAACTCTGGGCGGGTTGGTGTACGCCCGGACCAACAGCACCGTGCTGCGGCGGCTCATACCGGCCGCTATCGGCAGCGTCGGAGCAGTGGTCGGGTACAATTTCGGCATTCTCTGGCTGCAAGGGATTCCAGGAACAACCACTACGACCACCGAGGTCACGACCGTGGGCATGTGGACCGGGCGGTCGCACCGCTGGCAGTCGCTCCTGATTGAGGCACCATGCGGCGCAGTCCTCAGTGCGGCTGGGGGGCTGCTTCTGCCCCGCTGGTTGCACGAACGGCCGGATTCGCTAGGCAGGCTGTCGCCTGAGGCCCGGACCCGAAACCGTTTGATGGACATCGGCGTGGTGTACCCCGCGACGTGCGTGGTCGGCATCGACGTCGCGGCAATGATTCTGCGCCGGCAAAACGAGTTCTGGGTTGGGTACTTCGGCGCGGCACTGGGGACCGCAGCCGTGTTCGGTATCGGAGTCCTTGCCGGTCTCGGCGAGGAACTGGACTCGAATCCGCTGGCGCGACTGCTGCCGGCGGTCGCCGCCGGCATCGTCGGCGCAATCGGGTACAACTACATGGACATGGATGAGGATGACTGGGCCGGCCGGGAAAGGTTCAAAGGACCGGTGCTGGTGAGCGCCGGCCCCGACGCCAGCCGGGATGGAGCAGG
This sequence comes from Caldifarciminota bacterium, assembly GCA_903908785.1. Classification (GTDB taxonomy): domain Bacteria; phylum Hydrothermota; class Tepidihabitantia; order Tepidihabitantales; family Tepidihabitantaceae; genus UBA2258. The sequence continues at coordinate 7,211 of CAIVTL010000076.1, forward strand.
TGTAGATTTCAACGTACGTCTACTGACCGTGCGCTTCTGAATCGCCCGCCTCCTCCTCCCTGTCACCTTCTCGGTGTCCCCATTTCCACTTTGCCATTTCCCCTTCCCCCTTCGCGTCCCGGCCTCCGCTGTTGCGCGAGGCGCGCGGGCGAGTATGATTTAACCCGTGCCCGAGACCCCGGTTACACCTCAGATGCAGCGCGGCCCGCTGCCGCCCTATCCGGGCCGGTCCCAGCCGCCCAAGCCCAAGGAACCGCCGAAGCCGGGACGGTTCGTCGCTGTCCTCGTACTAGTCGTGTTCTGCCTTGCGCTCGTGGCTCTCGCTATTTTCGTTCCCCGTGCACATCGGACGCGCACGGCCAGGCTAAGGGCACAAGCCCAGGCTCAAGCGTCGAAGGTCGAGTACCAGACCGCGGTTTACCCCGTGAAGCAGAACGAGATAATGCCGACCGTCCTGTCTCGCGCCGGATTCTCGACCAAGGACATCGGCCGTATCGTCCCGGCCCTGCGCAACGCGGGCTTCAACCTTCAGGCAATGCGGCCCGGTGACAGCCTGTTCGTCCTCTCGTTCGATTCAACCCCGCGCCGCCTGCTCTACCAGCGCAACATCGAGACCGTCTATCGAGTCGACCTCGACTCGGCCGCGTGCCGCGTCTCGATGGTGTTCAGGAACATCCGCAGGACGAACGCCTTTGTCAAAGGGGCGATTACCGGGTCGCTGTACGAGACGATGATGGCCATGGGCGAGAAACCCGAACTCATTGCCAACTACACCGACATCTTCGGCTGGGAGGTTGACTTCTTCTCCGAAGTGCAGCCGAACGACAGCTTCTCGATTCTGTTCGAGCGGAAGTACTGCGACTCGACCTGCATCGGCTACGGCCGGATTCTGGCGGCAACGTATTCGGGCCAGGCCGGCTCATTCGCGGGCTATCGGTTCACCGACCCGGAGAGCACGACCGACTACTACAACGCCGAGGGCCAGAACCTGCGCAAAACGTTCCAGAAGTCGCCGCTTCGCTTCTCGCGCGTGTCCTCATTCTTCGGCCGCCGCTTCCATCCGATTCTGCGGATAGTACGCGAGCACTCAGGTATTGACTACGTAGCGCCGACCGGCACGCCGGTCGAGGCGGTCTCCGACGGCCGCATCGTTTCAGCGGGCTGGTCCGGTGGTTATGGCCGGCTGGTTGTCATCGGCCATGCCGAAGGGTACGAGACTCGCTACGGCCACTTGAGCGGGTTCGGCAAGGGAATCAGGAACGGCGCGCCGGTGAAACAAGGACAGGTTGTCGGGTACGTCGGCACGACCGGGCTCTCAACCGGCTCGCACCTGCATTACGAGGTGCGCAAGTTCGGCTCGGCCGTGAACCCGCTCAAACTCAACCCGCCGCGCCGCAGCCCGGTCAAGCAGGCATACCTGCCGCAGTTCGCGCAGGTGCGCGATTCCCTCAAGACGGTGATGGCCGGCCTCCAGCGTGGGCAGCCGCAATCACCACGCCCAACACGCTAGCCGCTCCGCCCTTCAGCAATTCCCGCGCCGCCTGGTCCAGCGTCGCCCCGGTCGTCATCACGTCGTCAACCAGCAATACGGTCTTCCCGTCAACGCCGGCATCGGGCTTGATGCGGAACGCCCGTTCGAGGTTCTTCCGCCGGTCCTTGGGTCTTGTCTTGAGAGTCTGGGTTGGCGTATTCTTCTTGCGCACCAGAAACTCAACCAGCGGGATGCCGGTACTCATCGAGATGGCCGCGGCCAGCAGCAGAGACTGATTGAACCCGCGCTCGCGCATCCGCGCCGGGTGCAGCGGAACCGGGCAGACCGCGTCCGCGGCTGACAGCACTTCGTCCTGCCGGACCAGGGCTGCCAGCGCCTGGCCGAGCAGCTCGCCCACTTTCGTCTTACCCGAGTACTTGAAGGCTTGAACCAGCTTGTCAAAGGGCGGGACGTACAGGCCCAGCGCCCGCACCCGGGTCAGGCTGAACTTCTCTTCACACTGCCCGCAGGTTTCCGCGGTCCTGGTGCACGGTCGGCCGCACTCTGGGCACACGGCCAGCTCGTGCGTGAACAGGTCGAGCCGGCAGGCTTCGCACACGAGTCCGGCTTCTATCTCCGAGTCACAGCCGTAGCATATCGGCGGGAATATGAAGTCCGCGAGCGACTTGAGGAGGAAGCGGGCGCTACTTGCGAGCGCGGGCATCTGCCCCCGCCCCTCGTCCCTCGCCCCTCGTCCCGCTCTGCGGCCAGCGCAGGAACAGGATGAGCAGCGTGACCCCGACCGCGGTCAGGCAGAGTGCGACAATCTGATTGCCCCAGAGGTTGGCGCGGTTCTCGTAGTAGCGGACGAAGTCAATCAGGAACCGGAACATCGAATAAGCAATCAGCAGGACTGCCGCCAGCACGCCCGGCTTCCAACGGAGCCGTTCGAGCCGGAGCGCGAGAAGGAAAAGGATGAACCCGGCCGCGGACGAGTAGAGCTGGGTCGGGTGAATCGGCTGGGCGAGGAACGTCGCGCCCGCCGGCGAGTTGGGCGGGAAGACCATGCCGCAGATGCCGTTGGTCGGCGCACCGAAGCAGCAGCCGTTCAGGAAGCAGCCGATGCGCGTGAAACCCTCGCCGAGCATGATTGCCGGTGCGACCGCGTCCATCAGCTTGCGCACCGGCAGCTTGTTGAAATAGACGAACAGGAACCCGGCGACGATGCCGCCGAGGAACCCACCGTAGAACATCAGGCCCGCAAGACCCCCGCGCCAGAACGCGATGATGCCGACGAGGTCGTCCTTGAACTCGCCCCAGTGGAACGCGACATAGAAGAGCCGGGAGCCGAGCACGACCGCGAGCAGCACCCAGAGCGCGAGGTCGGTTACCTTCTTCGGGTCGACGCCGAACTTCTTGGCCCGGTGCTCCACGACCGCGATGCCGAGGACAAACGAGATGAAAAGCATCACCCCGTAGGAGTAGATATGGAGGTTGCCGATTCTCAGGACTGTTGGAAACATTGGTCTATGCTAGAGCGAAGTGCGTCAGAGTCAAGCAGAACAGAGCAGGGTCAGATAGGACGTGTTCAACATCCTGCCGCCGACCGTGCAGCGGGAGCCCGGCAACGGCGACGCGCGGTTCGTAGCGGAGTTTTCGCGGGAGAAACCGGCTGCCCGCGTTTCCGCGGGCAGCCTTGGAGTAGGAGGGTCGGGAGGTTAGTCAGTCAGAATGAGCTTCCTGCTTATTCTCTTGCTGCCATTGTCCAGCGCATAGAAATACACGCCGTTGGCGAGCCGTCGGCCTCTGGCGTCCGTCCCGTTCCAGACGCTCGTGTACGTGCCCGGCTCTACCCTGCCGTCCGCGAGCACCTTAACGAGTTGACCGGCCGTATTGTACACCCGCAACGACAGGATGGCTTCTGCGGGAACCTGATAGCATATTTCCACGCGATTGGTCGCCGGGGTCGGAACAGCCTTCTCCAGCGCAAAGGTGTACATGCTCGCCCCCTGCTCGCCGTCCAGCGGTTCGCGGTAGTGGGCCTTGAAGATGCCCGTACCCCACTTCTTCTTGTCCGCGCCGCCGCCCAGAAGGAAGGACTCCTCCCAGTTCTCGCGTTCGTAGAGAACGTAGCTCGTGTTGCCGAGTTGGTTGTACCAGCAATCCGGGTTGTCGCGAATCGCCGACGAATCGGTCACCGCGGTCCAGCCGCCGCCCATCGCATTCACCCGGCAGATTGCGCTGGTAATACCGGTCCACCTCGTGCAGAAGATTGATGCTGACGTAGCCCAGTCCGGCACTTCCATATCTTGGACTCCGGTGGTCAAGACCGTTTCGGCCCCGCCGTTGGCCGAGAACTTGACTATCTGCGTGCCGTCGTCCCCATATCGCTCGCTGCAAAGGGTCGAGCCGTTCCCGAGGGCATCCGCTTTCGCGTGGTCATATGCCGACGACGTCAAATCGGTCTCAATATGGGTCGAGGTCGAAACTTTCCCGATTTGGTCCCAGTCCGCGTCAGGGATGTGCGTATATGCTATGACGCTCGTAGACAGCCAGACAGGGTCGGCGTGCGAACTGCCACAGCTCGTGACCTGAATCTCGCTCCCGCCGTTTGAGGGGATTATGTACACGTCGTCATCGCCATCGTCCGAATCGCGGATATAGGTTATGTAGCTACCTGTAGGCGAGAAAGAACAGGAAACGTGGTCGTGCTCCCCTGCCGTAAGTACTTGAATTTCGCCTACTTCCAGCGTCGCCGGTGGCCGGCCTTTGGCTGAGAGGGCCTGAGACGGCGCGGCTGCGGCGTCCTCGCCTGCGCTGCCGTCGCCAAGGAACCCACCATTGAGGTCTACGACCGCGACCTGGTAGAAGCCATCGTCATCGAGCAGGCTGAAACAAACCCTGTCCCCGCTCAAGTCGTATGAGGCCTCCTCACAGTCGCAAGTCGTATCGGTGATGCGGGTTTCCTTGCCAATCCCGCCCGAATACTCGACCTGGTACACTTGCATCCAATTAGCTGAGTCCTCGTGGCACGTAATGAACGCCATGCCGTCGCTCCGCCATTTCGGGCCGTACGAGTCCGTGCCTTCAAGGACCGGCGTCTCGCCCGCGTCCCGCCCGCCGCCACCGCCCGATGCGTATCCCATATCAGACCCGCCTGATGTATTCGGCACGTAGCGCCAGAACTCGTTGCACTTATTGCCCTTCTGGGCATAGAGCACGTTCCCGTCGCTGGTGATGCTCCCGCCGGCCTTCACCTTCTTCTTCTTGCCGCCGGTGCCAACTCTCGGCAGGATATCCATCTCGTGCCAGGAATCGGTTGCAGCCGTGTAGCGCCAGAACTCCTGAGTGTTGCCGCCCTTTAGGGCATAGATGCGCCCGTCGAGCCACGCGCCGCAGCCGCCATCCTTGGTCTTCTTCTTGCCCGTACTGCCATAGACAGGCATCGCATGGAGCGCCGTGCTCCATGAGTCGGAGTTCACGTTGTACCGGTAGAACTCGTGGTATTTCGCCTTATGCGCGTAGATGGTGTGATCGCCGTCGTAGGCCAGCCATGAGCCCTTATCCCACTTCCAGTGGTTGTATTGGCCGACTGGTGCGACGTGCAGAGTAGTCCAGGCCGAATCCACCGGGTTGTACTTGTAGAACTCGTTCTTGTACCCCTTCAGCAGGTACACGCTGCCATTCGCGTACGCGAGGCCGGTTCCGCCCTTGACCTTCTTGCCGCCGCCTAGCGGTACGTTCTGTCGTGGTATCCACGTATCTTCAGCGACATCATATCGCCAGAATCCCAGCGTATTGTTGCCCTTGGTCATGTAGACAAAGCCCGAAGGGTCCACACAGCCCGCGCAGCCCTTCGACGGCTTCTTGAACTCGACGCCGAGAGGTATCGGCATCAGTCCCTGGTTCCAAGCGTTCTGCACCGGGGCGTAGGCGTAGAAGTCCACCTGTTTGTTGCCCTTCGCTGCGTAGACGCGCCCATTGGCCGAGTCATAGACAAGCCACGCGCCGTCCTTTGCGTACGTGCCTGATGGCGCGGTCGGCACCGGCTCCTTCTCCTTCCAGCCTGCGGGGACGGTCGTCGTCTTCTGCGCCCGGTCGTTCGCGGGGTTGCTGTCAGTCACGGCCAGTGTGCAGACCACGGTGTGCTGGCCGGTTTGCTGGACATACCAAGTGTCGAACGTAACGTTCACAGACTGGCCTGCCGGGGGCAACGCCTTTTTGCTCTTCTGGTAGAAATCTCCGATTCTCATCGTGACTTGGACTGACTCCTGCAACGATGTGGAATCCGATGCAAACACCACGACCTTGGGCACGATTGGCTGACCGTAGTCCACGGTATCTGGCGGCGAAACGATGCTGCTGATGCCGATGTCGAGAAAGCCCGACTGCTCGTAGCGCAGCATGTAGATGTCCTGGTCTGTCGGCCCCAGCCCGAATCCCGCCACGTACATGTTCCTGTCATCATCCACCGCAACGCTCACCGCCATGTCTTCGCCGTGCGATGAGTCGTCCCATGTCCAGGGCCGGACCAATGACCCCCAACTCGTGTACTTCACCACGCAGAAATCCTTGCCAGTCCCGGTATTCGTGACGTACCCGGCCATGTAGACGCTGCCCTCGGCGTCCACGGCCACCGCATTGGCCGCATCGTCACCGCCAGCAGTACCGCCGTAATGCCGGACCCAGAGCGTGTCGCCGTCCTGACGGTCAAGCTTGGCGAGAAGCATATCCATTCCGTTGCCGCTCTCGCCGCTGACTCCGGCCACGTAGACGTCGCCGGCTGCATCCAGAGCGACCGCGTAAGCAGCATCGTTGCTCCCTGCGCTCCCGGCGTAGCGTGAGGCCCATGCCATCGTGCCGAGCGTGTCATACTTCACCGTCACGATGTCGAAGTTGCCGTTTGCCGCCGTGCTGGTGCCAGTTGCGTAGACCGCGTTATGCCCGGCATCACATGTCGCAGCCAGAGCCTCGTCGTAATCGTTCCTGCCGCCGTAAGGGCCGTCGTACGTGCCTACCCAACGCCGCGAACCGGAGGACCAATACTTCACTATGGTCAGATCCCGTCCTTTGACCGTATCGTACCACGCAGACCCGGCCGAGTAGACGCTGCCCGAAGCGTCCAGCGTGATAGCCTTACCGTAGTCACCCACGCTGGCGGCGTTGTACCAGTCGTCCCATCGAACGGAGCCGGTACTCGGCACATAGCTCAGAGTTAGCATATCGAAGTCGCGGGATTCGTAGAAGTAGCCGTCAGCTGCAACGTAGCAGGTGTCGCCGCGCGATACGACCGCGTTGCCGCTGGGCGTGGGCTCTTCCGCCTTGGCGGAGTTGTTCCCAGGTGGAGTGTTGTGCGCCCAGACCAGACCGAGTGTGGAACCATACTTCAGCGTTGTCACCTGCTGGAAGTAGAGCGAATCGTCATCGTCGTCTACGTACAGGTCTGTTGTGAAGCCGGTGACGTACACGTTGCCCGCGCCACTTACCGACAAGCCAGCGGCACGAGGATGTCCCTATCTTAGTTGAAATTCAGTAGCGGTTCCCCTGCCCGGATGTTAACATCTGGGTTGTTTGAAAGTTATGAAAGGAGAACCGCTGTGAGAAAGTACAGGAAATGGTCGTCCGCTGCAAGTCGGAACGAGAGGTCAGCAGGCCAGCAGATGCTGGCCGCGCTGGACCAGCGTGATGTCCTGGGGCTGTTGAAAGAGGGACTGCACAGCCTCGTGGTCGAGATCGGCCGGGTGGCTGCGGCCGGCCTCCTTCGAGACGAGGTGGAACAACTCTGCGGGGGACGTTACGTACACGGCCCCGAGAAGCGCGTGGCCAGGCGGCACGGCGGCCAGCGTGGCTGGGCGATGGTGGCCGGACAGAAGGTGCCGATTGCGCGTCCCCGGGTCCGCCATACCAATGGCGACGAAGCTCAGTTGGAGGTATACCGGCTGTTGCAGAATCCTGACAACCTGCGCGGGGCGGTATTGCGAAGAATCGTGCATGGCGTGTCGGCGCGGAACTACAATCAGGTGGTCGAGAAGGTCCGGGATGGTTTCGGAGTGAAGCGGTCCAGCGTCAGCCGGCACTATGTGCGGGTGATGGCCGACCGCATCCGGGAGTTCTGCGAGCGGCGCTGGGCCGGGGTGCAATTTGTCGCCATCATGATTGACGGTAAGAGCTTTGCCCGGGAGATGATGATAGCGGTGCTGGGCGTAACCGTTACCGGCGAGAAGCACATACTGGGATTACGGCAAGGCGCGACCGAGAACGCCCAGGTATGCAAAGAGCTGCTGGAGTCGCTGCGTGAGCGGGGAGTGAGGACCGACGTACCGACGCTGTTTGTGTTGGATGGAGCGAAGGCGCTGCGGGCCGCGGTAAAGAGCGTGTGGGGAGAGTATGCGCTGGTACAGCGCTGCCAGGTACACAAGCAGCGCAACATCAAAGA
>CAIVTL010000077.1 GCA_903908785.1 Caldifarciminota bacterium
ATGTGCCCTTTGACTTGAGACACCTGCGGTGCATTGTGTACGAGTACAAGCCCGAACGGATTGAGGAGTTCGAGCGGCGGCTCGAGGTGACCGTGCGTCGAGTCCTATCAAGCAGGCCTGCCCCATCTGCCCGTGTGGAGCAGCAGCAGCCGGGGGAATCGGGGCAGTGACTTCCTCGAAACCCGGGAGACCCCGCTCACATTTTTCAGCGATGTCAGGGTGCGGCACTACAAAATGGCCGGTCTGGTCGAGACGATGCTGAAGCTGCGCGGTGACAGCTCATGGCTTACGGCTGACAGCTTGCGGCATGAGCAGATTGACGCGTTCCCCGGCAAGACTAGACTTAGAGCCGGCCAAGTAGAGAGCGGAGATAGGCATTTCAACAGAAGCCCGCAAATGAGAGAGGACGGTTTTGAGATGAGAACCATGAGCGCTGTTCTTTTCGCACTGCTCTTCGCGCCCTTCGCCCAGGCCCAGCAGAAGTGGACCCGGACCTACGGAGGCACCGAGGAAGATGAAGGCCGCTCGGTCCAGCAGACCCTGGACGGGGGCTACATCGTCGCCGGGAAAACTGCGTCCTACGGGGCAGGCTACGATGATTTCTACCTCATCAAGACGAACGCTTCCGGGGATACCCTCTGGGCCAGGACTTACGGAGGGACCGTTAGAGATTGGGGCTGGTCTGTCGTGCAGACCCCAGACATCGGCTACATCATCGCGGGACAGACGACCTCCTTCGGGGCAGGCGACAAAGACTACTACTTAGTCAAGACCAATGCTTCCGGGGACACCGTCTGGACTAGGACCTACGGAGGAACCGGTATGGACGAGGGTCGCTCGGTCCAGTTGACCTCGGACGGCGGCTACATAGTCGCGGGAGTTACGACCTCCTTCGGGGCCGGCAGCTATGATTTCTACCTCGTCAAGACGAATGCTGTCGGGGATACTCTCTGGACAAGGACCCACGGAGGCACGAACGAAGAGGTGTGTTACTCCGTTCGGCGAACCTTCGACGGCGGCTACGTCGTCGTCGGATACACGGCCTCCTACGGGGCAGGCAACGAGGACGTCTACCTCGTCAAGACGGATGCCGTCGGGGATACCGAGTGGACCAGGACCTATGGGGGGCTGGGCAACGACATAGGCTTCTCGGTTCAGCAGACCCCGGACAGCGGCTATATCATCGCCGGATACACGGCCTCATACGGGGCAGGCAACGGCGATGTCTACCTTGTCAAGACGAATTCCTCCGGCGATACACTCTGGACCAGGACCTACGGAGGAACCAACGAAGAGATGGGCTACTCCGTCCAGCGCACGTTGGACGGGGGCTATGTTGTCGCCGGGAAGACCGCGTCTTTCGGCCAGGGCAACGGCGATGTCTATCTTCTCAAGACTAACGCCTCCGGCGATACCCTCTGGACCAGGACATGGGGAGGAGTCGGCGTCGACTTCGCCAACTCCGTCCAGCAGACCTCGGACGGGGGCTACATCGTTGCCGGATACACAGCCCCGCCGGCAGGTAGCGGGGATGTCTACCTCGTCAAGACGGATGCGGACGGGAGTGCGGCCGTAGCAGAGCCCGGAAGCAGCCGGCAGTTGGAAGCAGGCAGCATAATAGCGCTGCCCAACCCCTTCACCTCCTTTGCCCGGATTCCCGGACACGAGGACGAGCGGTTTTCTCTCTATGACATCTCCGGGAAGGTGGTGGGAATGTGCCGGGGAGACCGGGTCGCGGAAGGACTTTCGCCGGCGGTGTACTTCATCAAGCCCGGCGGCGAACGCTGTGAACCCGTACGCATTGTGAAGGTGAGATAGAACCGCGGGAGACACTTCCCTGATTTCCGAGCGGTGTCGAGGCGCGACGCCGCTTCGCCGCGAGGGACCAGGTGCCAGTTTGCAGGTTGCAGTATTGAACTGGGTCTCTTTATCCCTCTATCCCTTGATCCCTCCCTGTCGCTTGCAGGTCGGCGGAGACAGTTGCGCGGCCGGTGGAGTAGAGTAAGCTGGTTTACATGAGAAGCACGGCACGTCATCGGATTCACTGCATAATTCGGGGTAATTCGGGGAACATAGCAAGTGATTATTGACACGGCTGAGAATCGTGGAGAGCCATCGCCGCTTCGCGGCGAGGTCCCAGTGACCAGTTTGCAGTTTCCAGTTACGAACCTCCAAAATGCCTGCGAGGCTCTTTGGAGCTGTAAGCCGTGAGCCGTAAGCCGAGAGCGGACCGCCAGTCACCCGATTTCCCTCCCCGAGATATGAATAGACAAGCACCACGAGCACTCGACCGGATACTCGCTTTGGGCAAGAAGGCATCCCGTTACAGCGAAGCCGCCCTTGCCCGAGAGGTCGGCGTGTCGCGTGAGCGCATCCGTCAACTGAAGGCTCACCTTCCCCACAAGCCGGTCAACAGGCGGGCCGGCGAGTTCGGCTACGGCGGCAGGGTCGAGCGTGCGTTCTACACGGCGATGCGCCGGGGCATCGACCGGCTTGTTGCGCTGGTTAACATGCGTGGTGACGACGAGTGCTGGCCATGGTTGGGACACAGAACCAGAGGCTATGGAGTTCTCAGACCCGGCCACCGGTATGTCCACCGGCTGATATACGAACGCGAGCATGGGCCGATCCCGAAGGGAATGCTCGTCGTCCACAAACTCGACGGTCGTCCGTGCTGCAATCCGCGACACTTGGTGCTGGCGACGGGACGCGAGAGAACGTGGCGAGCTTGCCGAAACGGGGCTCAGGTCAGGATCTCGGACGCGCTGCGCAGGTTGACTCCGGCCAGGGTGTTGGCGATTCGACGCGCCTATGCGAAGCTGCCAAAGGTGAAGGTGCGTCGGCGCGGCCGGACGATCGTGCAGGCTGCCTTCGGATGCACCAAAGCGCTTGCCGAGCGGTTCGGCATGAAGGACAGAAGGCTGGTGGTCAACGTAGCGACCGGGAAATCCGGCTCTTGGATACTCTCCGAGAATCAGGGACGGTCACGTGCTTGATGGCGGCGGCAAAGCGCGGCGAGGCAGGGTGGTGAGCTGGGCCGAGCGGACGTCCGTGCCGGGCGATTCTGAACGGGCATGGAGTTGATGGCAAGGCGCAACGCGGCCGCGGGCCGCGAGTGACCAGTTACGAGGTTCCAGTTTCCAGTTGAGGAGGTCGGCAAACGATGAGCGTTGTACGGTTTCCGCCGCGCTGTCAGGCAGGGGCCGCCGAGGCCAATCAACGTGGCAGGTCGAACGAAGCGGCCAGGACCAGCGGGCGAATGCTGGATAGCTGTTTGGCTCTCATTAACCAGGAGGAGGCGCAGTTGAGCAGAGTTCTTTTGTTTGCAGCGGTTCTGGTCCTGTTCGCGGGGTCGGTGGCGGTTGCCAAGGCTGGTCCGAGGCAGTACACCTATCGGCCGGTGTCGATATCGTTCGTCCCGGGTTTCTCGACCAATGGTCCCGAGTTGCAGAACGTGAGTTCCAGCTTCTCGCTGAACGTCATCGGCGGCAGTATTGGCGGGGTGCGCGGCGCGGAACTGGGCGGCGTGTTCAATATCGACGAGGGCGAGGTTCTGGGCTACCAGGCGGCAGGTGTCTTCAACATCCTGGGCGGCGGCTTCTCTGGGCTCCAGCAGGCCGGGGTGTTCAGTATCGTTGGCGGCGGGTTCGTTGGTGTCCAGCAGGCCGGCGTCATCAATATCGTGGACGGCACGTTCGTCGGCGCGCAGATGGCCGGAGTCGTGAACGTGGTGGGCGGCAGCTTTAGCGGGGCGCAGATGGCCGGCGTAGCAAATGTCGCGGGTGACGGATTTTCCGGGGCGCAGTTGAGCGGGGTGGTTAACGTTGCCGGCGAGCAGTTGTCGGGCGCGCAACTGGCCGGGGTCGTGAATGTCGCCGCCGAGTTCAGCGGCGCGCAGATCGGCCTGGTTAACATCGCGGGCGCGGGCCACGGACTCCAACTCGGACTGGTGAACATCGCCGATGAGGCAGACGTGCCTATCGGCCTGGTCTCCATCGTGAAGAACGGCCCGTTCCACGTCAACGTCTGGGCGAACGAGTTCTCGCCGATGAACGTCGGCGTCAAGTTCGGGTCGAAGTACATCTACAACATCTTCATGGCTGGATGGCGGCCCCGCGGCGAGTCGTCAATGGTGTTCGGCGGCATCGGGCTGGGCGGCCACATCCCGATGAAGCAATTCTTCGTGGACATAGACCTGTTGAGCCACGGCGTCTTCCTCGGGCCTGATTGGTTCCCCGAAGGCGGGTCGGACCTGCTATCGAGCCTGAGAGCGACCGCGGGCTGGCAGGTAATGCGCGTACTGGCGATTACCGCGGGCCCGACCGCAAGTGTCTGGGTTTCCGACCACGAGTCCGGGACGAACGTGCCGATTTACGGCGCGCCCTTTTGCCATTGGTACGGGTCCGAGAACGTCTGCATCTGGCCCGGTTTCACTGTCGGCCTGCAGTTGTTCTAGCTTTGTGCGCCCCGCCCACACGGAGTGGTCGATGCGAAGTTCCGGGGACGGGTTTTGGATGCCCGCGCACTTGACATGACCGGCACCGGATGGAAATGCGGGACGCTTCCGCTTGCAGGTTGGCGGAGACAGTTGCGCGGCCGATGGAGTAGAGTCGGCTGGTTCACGTGAGAAGCACGGCACGTCATCAGGTTTACTGGATGCCCGAGGAAAGCCGCATCGTGCGTTCGTTCGCTCTCGACTGGATGCACGGCCGGCTCAAGACCGAGAGAGTGGCAATCAGCGCTGCCGTCCGCGCTCTGGCGCAGGCCGGATTCGAAGGCCGGCGTACACGCCGTGGTATCGCCTACCGGCTCGAGCTTGAGGCCGACGAGCTGGGCCGGCCGCACGTACGCGCGCTATGGTCTGCCGCCGAAAACCGCGCGATAGACCGCTTCGCTCTGGCCGTGGTCCGGCACGAGTATCGCAATGTGGCCGCAGCGAGCCGCGCCTGCCGGAAGGTCCTGGCCCGATACAAGCATGCCTTCCCGAGGACGATTCCCGCGATTTTCTTCCGCATCGCCGCCCGGGCGCACGCGCTCGGACGGAAACCGGGCAAGGTCAACTTCACGCCCGAGGAGACGGAGTTGCTCGGCGACCTTGCTCGCAAGGTGTCTTTGGGCCGGTTCCGCCAGATTCGCGACGCGTCCGGGGCATTCATCGCCGAGATGGCCAGACGACGCCGTCGGGCAGGGGCGGGCCGGCCGATTCCGGTGCGCACCCTTGACGGCGTGGACAGGAAGTTCTGGCAGGTGGCAAAGAACGCAGGCCTTGCCTGGGGTTTCCGCGACTGGTCGCCGGAGGAAGACCGGATTGTGGACCGCTTCATCAAGCGCTACTCGGAGGGCCGATACCGCAGCCTGCAGGGCACGGCAAAGGCGTGCCGGGTCGCGCTGCGCCGGTTGGATGCCTCGCGGAAGAAGCACCCTGAGGACAGCCGGCCATGGCGACGCTCACTCCTTGCCGTCCATCAGCATCTTTCCCACCGTGTCGTGGAATTGAATGTCACAAGGCCACTGTTCCGCCGCTGGCGCGGCGTCGAACGGCAGCTTGCGACCCAGTGCGCGCGACGGTTCATCGCCGACCGTGAAAGGCGCAGCCGCAAGTTGATGATGTACGCCGTCGCGCTGCAGACCAAACTCCGCTCATTGGGATATCCGCGTACGATTGATGCCTGCCGCGCCGCGATAGACCGTGAGGTTCAGCGCATCAGGACAACCCCGGTGGCGAGACTATCTACAGAATCAGGGCCAGCCGATGGATGACGGCGGCAGGGCGCGGCCTGGCGGCATTTCAGATTGCAGATTGTCGATTGCAGATTCGCGGAGCAGACTGCGAGCGGACAACGACTGCGACTTCCTGGGACACCAGGAAGGATTGTGGATGGCAGCACATTGACACGACCGGCGCGGAATGATAGGTTGGTCGAGACGATGACGACAGCCGACGGCTTACGGCTTACAGCCTACGGCCCGGATGAGTACGAAATCCGAGTCACGGAAGGTGCCATTCCCGTGTTGGGTCGACTGGAGAGGAACGGGTGAGCCGGCGAACTCTCGGCATCGCGGCCGGCGCAGTCGTGCTGGCCGCGACGGCGGCCGGGCTGCTTGCCGGGTGTCAGGCTGCCGGCCGTGGTGGTTGGAAGGTGGTCTGGATGCTGGCGGGCGTGGAGCGAGTCACCACTCTCAGGAACGGAGGCCGTATTGTGGCGGTTGAGCAGCGGGGCGACAAGTGGTTCTCGGCTGTCGGCAACCAGCCTGGACCGGATTGGGACATCGGCCTGGTGCACAGCCCGGACGGCAAGCACGTTGCAGAAAGGAACCGGAAGGGCGATAAGTGGTTCGTGGAGGTCGACGACCAGCCGGGACCGGAGTATGACGAGATTGCCGAATACGACCCGGTCTTCAGCCCGGACAGCCGGCGCATCGCGTACGGGGCACGGAAGGGCGGCAAGTGGTTGGTGGTTGTGGACGGCCGGCCCGGACCCGAATGTGACGGCGTGGGCAAGGGCGGCCTCGTGCTCAGCCCGTTGGTGTTCAGCCCGGACAGCAGGCGCGTCGCGTATTGGGCGCGGGAAGGCGAGATGTGGTTTGTGGTCACGGACGACCGGCCCGGTCCCGAGTTTGGCGGCACCGGCAAAGGCCGCCCGGTCTGGAGTTCGGTGGTATTCAGCCCGGACAGCAAGCGCGTCGCGTATTGGGCGCAGAAGGGCGACAAATGGCTCGTGGTTACGGACGGCCTGCCCGGACCAGAATACGACGGGATTCCCGACTACGGCCCGGGACCGGTCTTCAGCCCGGACAGCAAGCACATCGCGTACTGGGCGCAAAAGGGCGACAAATGGCTTCTGGTTATGGACGGCTTGCCCGGACCCGAGTATGACGGGATTGTCAAATTCGGCCTGGTCTATAGCCCGGATGGCGAGCGCGTCGCATATGGGGCGCAGAAGGGCGGCAAGTGGTTCGTGGTTATCGACGGCAAACCCGGACCCGGGCATGATTGGATTCTTGACGGAAGCCTGGTTTTCAGCCCGGACGGCAGGCACGTCGCGTATGGAGCGCAGAAGGGCAATAAGTGGTTCGTGGTTGTCGACGGCAAGCCTGGGCCGGGGTATGATGGGCTGGTGGAAGGCGAATGGTCCTTCCAGCCCGACGGCTCGTTCCGGTACCTGGCGTTGCGGTCGGGCAGGGTGTATCGCGTGAGGCGATAATGCGGGACCGCATGAGGAGAAGTGAAATACATCCGGAGGTATGAGGTGTTCCAGTTGGCCGACCGGTTTGCGTACGAGTTGCGCGGTTTGGAAGATGAGGTCCGCGTTGTGAAGGGCGGGCGCGGTGCCTGACCGGGCGATGGCGGCGCAGACGGCTTTGTTGCGCCGGCGGTTTCGGCCGGCGTGGGGCGCACTGGAGGATGCCGTGGTGGGGCGGTTCGTGCGAGACTTCGTGAGCGGGCGGTACCGCAGTGTACCTGAGGCGGCCCGTCCGTGCCGGAAGCGGCTGGAACGGCTGCATGCCCGTCACCCGGAGGAGCCGTGGGGCACTTTCCCGCGCACCAAACAGGCGACCGAGCAGCGCATCTGCCAGTTGCGGCTGGCGGCGGGCGATTCGTGGACAAGCGTGGACTTTCTGCCCCGCGAGGAGGCGGTGTTCGACCGCTACGTCAAGGCGCTGATGAAGGGCCGGTACCGTCACATCAAAGTCGCGGCCGTTGATTGCTGGCGCGAGCTGAGGCGACAGGCGGACGCGGTGCGCCTGAAGGAGTTCGGGCTGACCGGGACGCCCGCCCCGCGGGCGCTGAAAGCGATCGCGAGCCAGTTGGAGATGAGGACGATAGCCTTGGGCCGCGCGCGGATTTCGCGGCCGTGGTCTTCCGCCGAGGTCAGAATCGTGGATAAGTGGATGCGGCGGTACGTCGCGGCGCTGAAACGCCGGACCGGGCCGGCGCAGCCGGAGGCGCTCGACGCGATGCGCCGCGAGCTGGAAGGGCGCGGCTACGCGCCGCGGCCCAAAGACGGCTACCGGGGCATGTTCGAGAAGCGCCTGCGAAATACGCCGGTCGGACGGTCGCGGCCGGGGCGGGAATGGACGCCGGCCGAGATTGCGCCGGCACGGCGTTGGGCGCAAAGGTGCCTGGCGGCCCGGCGCGCCGGGCGCGAGTTCTTCATCACCGAAGCCGCCCGCAAACTGCGGGCGGAGCTGGCGCGCAAGGGCTTGAACCGGCCCGACCGCGGTTGCGAGGGCATGGTAGAGAGACTGGTCAGAAGCCGCCGCCCGCGACCCAAGACAAACCCTTGAGTTCAGGCTACACTGCTTGGATGCACCGAACGATTAACTCCGCCGGCGCGGCGGCTGTGCTGTTGCTGCTTGCCGGAATCGGCTGCCACAATCGCGAGCCGAGCACGCGGTCCATGGTCTTCAATCTCTCGCTGTCCGCGTTCGAGGTTGAAGGCCACCAGGTTGAGGTCGGCTCCAGCCAGTCGGTGCGCACGGCGCACGGCGTCGTGGATACGCTGGACCTGAAGCGGGGCGCGGTCGCGGGCCGGCTGGTCATCACTTCACTGGTCGCGGCTGGAGACCCGAACGACTACGATGCAGCCATAAATGTACACGAGGACACGACCGGCGTGCTCTATTGCCGGGAGTACAGTCCGTACATTGACGCCGTGATTATCGCGCCATGAGGTTCGTTCTCGCCGTTGCGTTCGCGCTGCTTGCGTTCCTGCCCGTGGGCTGCGATAAAGCGAGGCCGCCGGATACCGAGCCGCCGGTGATAAGCTGGGTCTCTCCGCATGACGGCGACACCGTGGACCCGGGCATTTACACGCTGGTCACGGTGGCAACGGACGACCGCAGGATGCGATGGGTAGCGTTCTTTGTTGAAACCGAGATGCTCGGTATGGTCTCCGAGAGTCAGGGCGACACGTTTCGGCTGGCCGTGGACTGCCGGGCCGACACCTCGCGCGTCAACCAACTCCGCGCTTATGCCCGAGACGACGCGGACAACGACACTTTCGCGGTGGTCACGATATACGTCCGGCGGTAGGGCGGAAGACAAAATACGGTTTGCGGTTCACGGTGCACGGTTGCCGTCTACGGCGCGGCTGGCGGTCAGGTAGTGAAGCGGTCGTAGAAGTCAACGCGGCCGATGCCGAAGGGAAAGGTGGCCACGAGTTTGTGTTCCTCGTCCGGTTCGATTCTAAGCAGGGTTATCGCGTCGACCACGCCGAGCGAGCGGCCCAGGTGGTTGGCTTCACCCAGCGCCCAGGGACGCTGGCGCGCGTCCGTCACCCGGCCGAGCCAGACCTGCGGCTCATAGACCGGCGTGTCGGTGAGCAGGGACAGCGGTTCGGCGCCGACCATGGCGCGGTGGAGTTGAATGAGTTCCTCGCGGCCCTCGTCGATTTCGAAGAAGAGCGATTCGCCGCGCTCAACGCAGCGCGTGAAGGAGATGGCGAGCGGATGAAGGTTGCGCCGAACCCGGCCGACATGCTCCGAGACGTTCTGGATTTCGTCGAGGGTGGCGGGCGTAAATGGCAGCACGACCGGGACATAGGGCCTGACCCGGTAATACCAGGATGGAAACTGCTCTCTTATGTCTTGAATCTGCGTCTCGCTATCCAGTTTCGGGAAGGCTACGACGCAGTACTGAGCCGCCTTCACGCTCTAATTGTAGCAATCTCATATGGTTTGGCAATAGTGGAAGAGGACGACGTCCGGCCGCGCCAACGCGCCGGCGGTGCGGCCGCACCACTCCTGATTTGACAGCCGGAAACGTTGCCGCATAATCATTCCCGAATGAAGAACCGTTACCTCCGCGTCGCCGTTGTGCTGGCAGCCCTAGTGTGTGCCGGCTGTGCGGTCCGCACCGAGATTGAGACTCCGACGGCGTCCATCAAGCCGGTCGGGAGGCTGGTTGTGGCGCAGGATAGTGGCGCGAAATTCCAGACAATCTCGGCCGCGCTCGACTCGGCGCGGGACGGCGACACGGTATTCGTGATGCCGGGCGAGTTTCGCGAGGTGGTGAAGATTGTGAAACTGCGACACCTCACGTTGCTCGGGGCTGACCCGGCAGCGACGATTATTGACGCCGGCGACGAGTATGCGGCGATTGAACTGCGCACCGACAGCAACCGGGTTACCGGGTTCACGGTGCGGGGCGCGGATTCGCACGGGATATGGGTGAGGGACGGACAGCAGTTCATCGACCACTGCCTGATTACCGGCAACGGCGACCGGGGCATCTACCTGAGTTCGATGGCCGGACGCGCCTACGCGATGGTCACGCATTGCACGGTCGCGGACAACGGTGAGGTCGGAATCCACGCGGCCCGGGACGACTCGAACACGGTGATTACCGACTGCATCATTGCATTCAACCCTCGCGGCGTCGTGACCGACCAGCCCGCGGGGAAAATAGTCGTGCGGCGGAACTGCACGTTCGGCAACGGAGTTGATTTTGACCGAGTCACGCCCGGTGACAGCAATTTCGTGAAGGACCCGCAGTTCGTCGACCGTCCAAACGGGGATTTTCGACCCAGGAAAAGCTCTCCATGCATCGGCGCCGGCAGCCATGGAACCAACCTCGGTGCGTTCTAACTGATTGTCAGTAAAAGCCTTAGGCTGATTCCGGCCTGTCGTTCACGCTGCCGGGCTGAAGAAAACGGGGCCGGGAAGGGGGTCTGTTCTGCTAACCGATAGTGTTTCAACAACCTAGCCCTGTGGACAACTTGCCCCAGCCAGAGCTGATGCTGCGGCAATTGCGTAAGTTGTTTGCTATCAACTAGTAACGATGTCGATTACCTTTCTTGACAAACCAGCGTGGGGGTCGTATCCTGATTCGGCGGCGTGATTCGTCTGGAATCAGCGACCTGCTGCCGACAGCGAATTTGAACTGGAACCGGCCGACTGATGGGTCCCGACCGGCTCGGCTGTGAGGCAATTTCGCGGCATATGCGAGGAACCATCGCCCTCCTTTGGAAGCGCCCCGGCTTACGAGCCGGGGCGCTGGCTTTTCGAGTAACAGGAAAGAGGGGCGAGTGTTCGCCCCTCTCGTACCGGACCGAAGAATCGGGCTCTCCCGCGCGGGGCAAGAGAGCCCCGGAAGGAGGAAGCTACCGGGATTTAACCAGCTCAACGACCTTGTGCATGTCGCCGGCTGTTATCTGGCACAGGTAAGTCCCGGCTCCCACGCTGTGACCAGTTTCGTCCTTACCGTCCCACGGGAATTCACACATACCGTCGGGCCCGCGGCTGATGGTAAGCTTGCGCACCAGCCGACCTTCGGTCGAGTAGACTGCGGCTGAGGCATTGATGGAGTTGCTGGGCAGGGCCATCCGGATGCGCGTTCCCTGGACGCCGAACGGGTTCGGCCAAGTGCGCGGCTGGATGGTCGGGTCCCACGGCTTCGCGTTGGTGACGACGCCGTCTTCAGTTTCAGGTGGCTCGTACTTCTGAATCGAGAACGTCCAGTTCGGCCGGAAGAACTCGCTCCAGGTCCCCTGCATGTTCACGCGACAGGTCCAGAAGTAGCTGCCCACCGGGAGTCCGCGCATGGGACTCTGAGCCGGCAAGGTGACTACCCAGTGAGAGTCGCTGGTGTACCCTTCGGCAATCGGCGCGTGCGACTTCGACACGACGCCATAGACACAGAAATGGTACTGCTCGGCGCCGGCAATCCCGAGTACGACCAGTTCCGGATTCCGGTTTCCACCCTTGGAGCCGGACTGCGGACTGATCGGAGTCGGCGGCATGACCAAGCCCACCGGTGGCGAGAACTTAGTAATCTCGAACGTCCAGTTCGGCCGGAAGAATCCGCTCCAGCCCGTCATGGTGAGAACCTGGCAGGTCCAGGTATAGATACCGACGGGAAGTCCGGGCGCGGGGCTCTGGATGGGCATGGTGGCGGCCCAGCGCGGATAGGCGGTATACACTTCCGCGACCAGTAGGTTCGACAGGTTGCGATAGACGCGGAAGTGGTACAGTTCGGCGCCGGCAAACCAGTGTACAACCAGTTCTGGATTCAAGTTCCCACCCTTGGACCCGGATGCCGGACTGACCGGCGTCGGCGGACCGTCGTAGCCGCCGCCTGCGTAGGTGCCGGTACCGTTCGGGTTCGGCGGCGGTTGCGTGACGCCGGGCCCGTTGCTGGCCTGCACGGAAACAATCGCGCCCATGGCGAGCAGCGCGAGGACAGTTAGTGCGTACAGCTTACTGCGATACATTTCATCCCTCCCTCAATCGAGATGTTCTCGGGCACACCTCAAGGCCCTTCAGTCCTGTGGTAGAACCGGCACTTTCGTGCGGTTCTTCCACGGGCAGTTCACTTCACTCCAGTTTGTCAGTGCTTGTCACCCTCAACCCCGAGTGAGTGCACGTCGGTGAAGTGCAGTGGGTGTGCCAACTCCAGATTGCGGCCAGAACCGCTCTAAGCTATTGAGATAGTAGCGATTGCGTTGATATGCGTGGACACGGACCGCGAAGCAGCGGCCCTCGGCCGAGTCCCGACTGCGGAACCATCGACCCAGGCCATTGATAATCCACTAGATGTCGCTGCGACAGACGGGTTGGCGCGGAAAGAGGCCGCTCGGTGTCAGGCGGACAGAGACGAAGGTCGGCGCAGCATCAGTGTGACGCAGTCAATGGACTCGGGCCGATGGGGGTGAACATGGTACCGGTCCGGTATTGAGGGGTGACTGCATGGGGTGGATACGACCGAGTGCCGCGCCGACTTTCTTGTAAGTAATGCTTTGGCAGGAGCGCGCAGGATAGAGAAGGCCGCTGGGACCCGAAGCGGGCCGGCGCAGCCGACAACCATAGACTCCGAGGCGCACCTCGAGTGCGGCGAGTCCGGTTCGCACCGACCCAAGACAGCTCTTCCTTCCTTCATTGACAGCTAGCTACATGCAGGCATTGTGCCAACTGAGTCGCAGTAGCAACAATAGCGTAAGTGACGCTATTTCAAACTGTAACCAGGAAGCCGCGTTTGGAGCACACTTTTCGGTCTCTGCCGCGACGCCGAGCGCGCACCGTATCTTTTCTGAATGCGTGAGTTAGGTGGCTGCGACAGTAGGCGCGTCGCACGCCGTGTCAGAACGAGTGCCGAGCCGAAATGGCTCGGCACTCGTAAGTGGCGCAGTAGCGACTGTTACTGGTCTCCAGGCAGTGATTCGGTCGGATTCTTCACGATATAGGGGATACCCCAGGCCGCAGCGACATAGGGTTTGGAGCTATCGGACCAGAGCGCACTCCAGCTGATGGCATCGTGGATGCTGGGGCGGACGCTGGGCACGTCGTACTCGGACTCGTCGCCGATGACCCAGGCCCGTCTGAATGTCCAAGTGCTGATTCGCGAGTAGGCGTGACGCCATATGTGCGGCCGCGTCGGCCTGCCGTGATGCAGGAAGGCCCAGCAGGAATCGCCGTCGCTTGAGACCGTGACCGTCACCACGACCGTATCATTCGGGACGAAGCGCGGGAGCTGGTCCTTGGTGAGCATGGTGTCGGAGGTGCCGAGGTCGAAGACTTCGCCCGAAACCCGGCCGACCGCGTGGATGCCGGTAATCCGGAGATTGTAGGCCGCGTTCCGGGTCGAGATGGCGAGCGGCGATATCTTCACAATGTGCCAGGCGTCGGCGTACTTCTCGAGATAGACTTTGCGTATCCCAACGTCATGGAACGGCTTGCGCCAGACCAGGATCGGGTTGGTGGTCGTATCAGACATCGTCCGCAGTTCGCCGGTGATGTCCCAGGTGATAGTGACAAGCGCGGTTGTATCCGGGCCGCCTTGATACGCCGGAATCTGGATGTCCAGGGCGCGGCTGAGCCCGTTGGCGGGAATGTAGCGGCGGAACCGCACAAACGGAATTCTCTCGTACCCGTCGGTGCCCAGCGTGCCGTCGTCGCCGACCTCCACGGTCGTGTCGTTGGCGCCGTAGTTCTTGGTTTGCTCGACATTGGTGTAGCCGGAAGCGGCGAGCAGCGTCCCGATGGTCTGTGCGTCGTTCGGCTTGCGGCTGCAGCCGGTCAGAGCGAGTGCTGCCGTGAGCAGGATTGCGGCTGCGAGTGTCAGGGTGCTTTTCATGTCTGCCTCCAGACGGGTGGGGTTCAGAATCACGCGGAAGAATGACAGCTCCGGGCCGATGCGGGCCGGTGAACTATTGACCTGCCGCCGGTTCCGCGCGGGCACGACGAAGCGGCGGCGCGGCCGGGCCGCCGGGATGCTGTCCGGCCCGGGGCGATTGTGTTCGGGCTGGCGCAACACTAGGGCCGGCTGGCGACGAGCTGCATCTCGAGCTCGCCATCTTCGGTCAGGTAACGCACCATTCGATGCGCCCCGGTCTTCTCGTACCAGACCGTAACTTTCTGCGGCCCGAATTCGAAAAGCAGCCTGACGCAGTTGAACTTGCCGGCCGGCACCCGCGCGGCTTCATCACCGATGAAACTCAGCCGGCCGGCCAGCACCGCGCCGCCGGGCGGCGGTCCCATCGGGTTGATGATGCGAATTTCTATCGGCTGGCGGCCTTGAATCTGGATGACCCGGCCGAGCACAGTAAGCTGGTCCGCGTCGTAGGTGCGCGGGCCCAATGGCAGCAACTGCTGCTGCTCGCCATCCGGGGCGTAGACGGAGATGGCAACCGAACTGTCGGCGTAGTTGGCCGCCGTAGTCATTATCGCGCCACCGGTCCGGATGAATCGGAAGGACGTGAGCGGCACCATGCCGTCGCGCGTAACGAAGACGAGCGATGAGTCGCTGGTCTCGACCGCGCCGTTCCGGGTCGTCGCCACCAAGTCGAGCCGGTACGACGGCACGTCGCGGAACGCGACGTGCTGGACGGTCATCGAGAACACGCCGCTCTGGTGGCCGGCGTTGAGTATCGCGTACTCGGTAATCTCGCCGTCGGGCAGTACCGGCCCGGTGACCTGCATGCCGGAGACCGGGCTGACGCGGCCGCAGCCGCCCAAGACGAGAGTCAATAGAATGAGAAATAGCAGTATCTGCTTCATGGCGCACCTCCTGGTATCGGCACAATAGTGACCCCGGCAGAGCCGGAAGCCGGTCAAAATATAGCAGTGGCCCGGCGGGTGTCAACCGAGGCCGTTACCAGATGCTTGACAGGCCGCGGTTTTCGGTCTATGTTCTCGGCCGTGCCCAAATCCCTGATACCGGCGGTAATCGCCGCTCCGGCGGCGACTCGCTCGCGGGAGGCAACCGGTAAGTGAACCGGCAGACAACGGACAGGTGGTGGCCGCCGGCGCTGATTCTGCTCGGGGCGGCGGCGCTGCGGGCCGCCGGTCTTGTCTACTACACCCGCAATCTGCCCTTCCCCGCTTACCCGTTCGGCGACGCCGAAATATACCTTGTCTGGGCCAGGCAGATTGCCGCCGGCGCCCAGACGTCCGGGGTTTTCTACCGCGCGCCGCTGTATCCGTACTTCGTCGCGCTGGCCCTCAAGGCCGGCGCGGGTCTCTGGCCGGTCTATATCGTCCAAACGCTGCTTGGGCTGGCGACGATACTCCTGGTCTATCGCCTTGCCCGGCGACTGTTCGGACCGCCGGCCGCGCTGGTGGCGCTCGCGCTGGCTGCGCTATCGGCGCCGCTGCCATTCTTCGAGAGTAAGCTGCTCTCGGCCACGCTCGTTGTCTTCCTCATCACGCTCGGCAGTTACCTGCTCACGATGGTCGGTGACCGGCGACAGCGCTGGATATGGCTGCCGGCCGGCATCGTCTTCGGCGCGGCGGCGGTCGCCTGGGCCGGAGCAGGCATCATCTTTGCGCTCGCCTGCATCTGGGCGGTCGCGGGCCGGACCGCCGGACGCAAAGGGGTCTGGCTCGGAATTGCCGGCTGCCTGCTGGTCATCGGCGCGGTGACGGCGCGCAACGCCACGGTCGGGCAGGACTTTGTTCCCATCAGTTCGAACGGCGGCTTCACCCTCTACCAAGGAAACAACCGCCTTGCCGCCGGCACCCTTGCCCAGCCGCCGGAGATGTTCGAGTTCAGGCACGAAGGCCGTTTCCTGACCGCGATTGCCGAGCAGGAACAGTTCGAGAAACTGTATGCGGAATCCCTTGCCGGCCACGCGCTCCGTCCATCGCAGATTTCCGCCTTCTGGGCCGGACGGGCGCTATCTTGGGCCGTTCATGACCCCGGCGCATTTGCCCTGCTGCTGGGCCGCAAGCTGGTGCTCGCGCTGTCCGACTATGAGTCGCCGTCCGACTACAACCTCGACCTGGAGCTGCATACGGTCTGGCCCCTGCGTCTCGCCTTTGTCCGTTTCGGGTTGCTGCTCGCCCTGGCCGTTGCCGGTCTGCTCCTCTCGCGCGAGCAGCGCTACTGGCCGCTGTACCCGGTCCTGCTCGGCACGCTTGCGGCCCTGCTGGTTTTCTATGTGGCGGACCGCTACCGCCTGCCCGCGTATCCGGCCTTGGCGGCGCTGGCCGGCGCCGGCGCACACAAACTCTGGCGGGCAGCACGATTCCGAAAGCTACGGCCGTGGCCGGTGGCCATCGGCGTGACCCTGCTGTTGCTTTCGACCGTCGCCTTCACGCTGCCCTTGCGGCGGGGCTCGGAACTGCTGCGCGCCGGGGCGTACCGAAATCTGGCCGAAGTCTGGCAATACCGTTCGGCCGAACCGGAAAAGGCGGAGGCGGCCTACCGCACGGCGGTTGCCATCTACCAACGGAACGTCAATCCCGCCAACCGCCAGGAAAGGCTGGCGCAGGCTGAGACGTACGTACTGCTGGCGCAGCTATATGCCCAGACCGGACGGCAGGACCTGGCTGAAGCGACGGTTCGCGAGGCGGCGGCGCTGAACACCGGCCTCGCTCTGCCCGGGTTCGCTCCCGGCCGCCTGGAACTGGCCCGCTCCGCACTCGCGCAGGCAGACACCGTCGCGGCAATCGCTCGTTTGTCCGAGGCGCTGGCCGCCGACTCCTCCAACCACGACGCCTACCTGATGCTTGGCGGCCTGCTGGGCGCGCGGGGGCAACCCGGCCCGGCGTTTGACCTCCTCAGCCGCGCGGCGCTGCGGTTCCCCAACGACCCGGCGCTGCTCTACAACCTCGCGCTCGCCGCGCTCAACGCCGGGCATTACCAGATTGCGCTCGACCGGGCCGAGCAGGTGCTCAAGCTCGTGCCCAGCCATCCCTGGGCCAAAACCGTGGCGACCCGCGCCCGTGCCAAACTCGGTCGATAGCCCCACAACCGCCAAGGCCGAAGGGGAAAAGGGAAATGGCAACGTCCGGACACGGAAATGATGAACCGCAGATGCCGCAGATTCCGCTTCTGACTTGGAGTTTGGGGTTTGGAGTTTGGGGTTTCCCAAGATGGCGCGGCTTGACCGCCGACGCCGGCCTCGTATACTCACCCCATGAAGGGAATCAGCCTCGAACCTGCCCGCGGCCTCTTGGACAACCTCACCCACACGGAACTGGCGCGCATGGTCAGGCGCAGCCGGTTGGATATTGTCGTTCCCCGCGCCCGCGCCGCGCTGGCTGACTCGATTACCCGGCACCTGAGCCTGGACGAAATCCTCGAGGAGATTCATCACCTTTTCCCGCCCCGGCGCGGCACGAAGCAGACAGAGGATACCGTCCGGCTCGACCAACTCCCCCCGCTCCACGGCAGCGCCACGGTTCAGGTCTCTTCCCGGTCCCGGCCGCAACTCGGCCGGGCACTGCTCGGGCGCAGCAAGGACTGCCTGGCGCTCAGCTTCAACAGCGCTCCGCTCTTCCTGGAGAATCGCTGGCCGGTGCTGGTGCGTGGTGACGGTACCGTGCCGCACTCGCGGCTCTACGCGGCCTATGTCCGACCCGGCCGGGTCCACCCTTCCGCCGAAGCCGCGCCGCCCCGCACGAAACCCTACATGCTGGACGAAGGCGAATACCAACTCCGCAACGCCCGCCTCCGGTTCGAATTCGCCCACGCCGGCCCAATTTCGTTCCAGGTGACCTTCCTGCGCGACCGGCCGCCGGCCGGCCGGCCCGAATACCTGCTCGAACCCATCGTCTGACCATCCAGAGGAGTTAGCGGTTAGCAAGTTAGGAGTTAGGAGCCTGACTCCTAACTGCTCACTCCTAACTGCTAACTGCTAATGCTCGGATTACTCGTTCTCGCCATCGCCCCGGCCGTCGCGCTGTTCTTCTTTTTCTACCTCCGCGACGAGTACCAGAAAGAACCGCTCGGCATTCTGCTGGCGACTTTCGGGCTTGGCGCTGCCTCGCTCGTGCCCGCGGCGCTCACGTCGCTGTCGCTTCAGAGACTCACCGGCTGGCACTCCGACACGCCCAACCTGCTCCACGCCTTTCTGGGCGCGATGATTATTGTCGGCCTGGTCGAGGAGGGAGCGAAGTTCATCGTCGTGCGGTTCTACGCCTACCACCGGCCCGAGTTCGACGAACCCTATGACGGAATCATGTACTCGGTCATGGCCGCGCTCGGCTTCGCCACGCTTGAGAACATCCTGTACGTCTTCTCCAACGGTGCCGGCGCGGGCGTCATGCGCGCGCTACTCTCGATGCCGAGCCACGCCTTTGACGGCGTGCTGATGGGCTACTTCCTCGGCGAGGCCAAGTTCGCCCGCAGCAACCGCGTCGGCAACTGGCTGTCCGCGCTTGGTTTTGGGCTGGCCGTCACGGCACACGGGCTCTACGACTTCATTGTCTTCTCGCTCGACAAAGCGCCGCTGCTCATCCTGAGCCTCATTACCCTGGCGGTTCTCTTCTGGGTCATTTTCTTCAAGGCCACGCGGAAACTGGCAGAGCAGTCGCCCCACAAGCACCCGCCGCTGGCCCAACTTCGCCGCGACTCAGCGGAAGAAGCGAAGACCGCCGAGCAGAGTCAAGAGGGGCCGGCTAACCACCAAGACACGGGGACACGAGGTGGTCGAGTGGCCTAATGGTCCAGTGGTCTAGTGTGCGGGAACCGACGTTCTAACTTCCGCAGTCCAGCTTCTGACTTCTGACATCGCCCGGTCTTTGGTGTCCTGCCGTCCTCTGCCTCTGCCTCTACCTCTACCTCTACCTTTACCTCTCCCTGTTCCTACCCCGCCCGACCAAACTCCTCGATAGCCGCATCCGACAGCGGGTGATTTCCGAGACTCATCAGGATGTCCATCGGCAAAGTCAGGTGATTCGCGCCGGCCAGCACCGCTTGCGTTGCCTCATCGGCTGACCTGATGCTCGCGGCCAGAATCTCCGCCTGCTTGCCTGTCGCCCTGACTACCGCCGCCATCTCGGCTACCAACTTGCACCCATCGCCCAGCAGCCGCGTTGCCCGGTTCACGTATGGAATCACGTAACGCGCGCCTGCCTCGCAGGCAACGAGCGTCTGGTGCCCGCTGTACACCGCGGTCGCGGCGCAAGGAATGTCACCTGAGATCCTGGCGATGAGGGCCATGTTCTCGCTGGTCGCAGGAATCTTGAGCACGACCTTCTCCGGGCTGATACCAAAGAACTCCCGTCCCTCGCGCTCGCGCTCCGCGACCGTCTTCGCCGTAACCTGGTAGAACACCGGCCCCGGCGCAATCGCGCATATCTGGCGGATGATGTCTTTCGGTTCGCCCTTGGCCTTTGCCATGATGGTCGGGTTCGTGGTCACACCGGCCAGAAACCCAAACTCGACCGCCTGCCTGACTTCCTCAATCTTGGCACTGTCCAAGAAAAGTCCCATGATTCACTCCTTTCCGGCCCGGGCCAGAAATCTGCGGGTCATCTGACAAGCTCGGCAATCACGAACCGCCTCGAAGGCTGCAAGCAGGCCAGATACGGGCTGGACGCACGCCAGTCGCCATAGGGCCAGAACTTGCCGCGGACTGCCAACAGACTTTGCCCGCCGCCCGGCAGCGCAAATGTCAGTAGACACGAATCCGTAACGATTCCCGACGACTGACGGGGATCCATCCCGGCCGTGTCCACGTCCTGCGCAGGAAGTACCAGCGTGTCACCCAGCCACAGCAGTGCGCGGACCTGATATGCGCGCAGCGGACGGCTGGGCCAAACTATGTTGCCGCTTCGGTTCAGTGCCATGACTCTGCCTGAGTCTTGGCTGGTCTTGCTGCCTTGGTACACAGCCAGCAACCTTGCGTCGCTGGACCACGCCATTCGCGGCCAGCCATAGTGCGACCAAGCCGCGTCGTTGCGGACCGTTATGGTGCCGCCGCCCGCGCGGTCGTACATAACGAGGGAGTCAGACGTCACTACCGCCACGGCATGGCAGTGGACAGCGACCGCAGTGCCGCACGACCATCCGAATTCTCCGCTTTGCCAGCGTACGCGTGCTTCACGGTCGAACAGAACCAAGGAACCGCGGGGCGTCCGCACGACAAAGAGTGAGTCGTCCGCATAGAGCAAATCGACCGGAAGCTTGAACGGCAGCGTGCCTACAATCTCACCGTTATTGTTGAGAACTTCCTCGCGCCCGCGAACGAGCGAGTAACGCAACCAGCGCCCGGGCGCACCGGCACCGACGCCCTCAGGGCCGGAGAATAGCTTCCTGCCGTACCGGTCGTAAGTGGTAGACACACCGTGGTCGCCCCGCGTTACCAGCAAGTCATACCCAGACGATATTGAGTAGTTCACCATCTGCTGAATTGCCGAAAGCAAGTCCGGGATGATGCGGTGCCGAAGTAATGGGCCCGAGTCAGTCCAGAAGCTGATTGCCGGACGCAAGTAGCCGTTTCTACAGACCGAACTGTCGTGAGTGATGTAGACCGTGGGAAAGCCCGGACACTTTGCCTTGTGTTGCCATACCCAGCGGTTGTACGCAGCAGGGCTGCTCGCATCAACGACCAGCCGCAGGTGCAGGCTGTCGCCAAGACCGACGGCGCAGACAAACAGAAGCGGCAGAGCCAGTCGCTTCACGATGTCGCTCGAACCAGCCGTTCCACGGCTTCCAGCTTGGGCATGGACGGTTCCGCGCCCATGACTGTGCAGGCGAGAGCGCCGCAGGCGTTGGCGAAACGGACCGCGTCGTCGAGCGGCTTGCCCTGCGCCAGCATCACGGCCAGCCCGGCCCGGAACGCATCGCCTGCGCCGGTCGTGTCAACCACGTTCACCTTGTGCGCCGGGAACCGAAGCAATGCGGCGCGGTCAACTGCCATTGCGCCCTGCTCGCCGAGGGAGATAACCACGCCCTGCCGCGTCTCGGGCAGCAGCGCTGCTGCCGCCTCTTCCGAAGTCATCTTCCACGTCAGCATGTGGGCTTCTATCTCGTTCGGCACAATGTAGTCTATCGGCGCGTTGAACCGCTCGAAGCCGTGCTCGACAGGCGCAGGGTCAAGCAGAACCAGCGTGTCGTACTTGCGCGCAATCTCGGCGGCTCTTCTCGACGCTGACGGCGGTATCTCGAACTGCAGCATCAGCACGTCGGCCGCGGCAATCTGCTCTTCTGCCGCAAGGGCGTCATCCGGCGTCACGCGCATGTTGGCCCGGGGCGCGGCGATGATGCTGTTCTCTCCGCTGGCGTCTATGACCGGTGAGGCAATCGCGGTTCCTGCGTCCGGGTCGCGCGTCACGTGGCTTGAGTCAATACCTTCCTGTTCCAGCTTCGCCATGAACATGTCCCCGAACGTGTCACGGCCGACCCGACCGACCATACTCACGTCCGCGCCCAGCCGTCTTGCCGCAATCGCCTGGTTGAATCCTTTGCCGCCGAGGAACATTCCGAAGTCGCGAGCCAGCATCGTCTCGCCCGGCCCGGGCCGGTGGTCAACCTTGAACACAAGGTCAATCACGAAGCTGCCGACAACGCAGATACGCGGCTTGTTGCCTTTCATGGTGTCGAGAGGATACCCGGAATCGGGCGACTATCAACCGGCGGCGGCTATGCTTCCTTGTCCTTGAGCAGCGCCGACATGATGACCGTGGCGATGCTGACAATGAGCGCGCCCCAGAACGCGGGCCAGAATCCGCGCACGTAGAAGCCGACATGAAACCAGTTAACGGCAATAGACGACGAGAGCCAGAGCGTCAGCCCGTTGATGACCAGCGTAAACAGCCCGAGCGTCAGAATAATAAGCCCGCACGAAAGCAGCTTCAGCAACGGCCGTACGAGCGCATTCACCAGGCCGAGGATGACCGCCACGACCGCGTAAATCCACCACGCGTTGGGCGCGACCTGGATTCCCGGCACAATCCACGATGCCAGGAACAGGGCCAGCGCCGCAATCAGCCAACGGATGACAAGTCTCATGTTTCCTCCTTTAGTCAGAGCCGGTCAGGCACAACCCGGCGAGACTACCGACCACGCCTGCGCCTTCGCAGGAGTCGGGTTCGTCCCGGGGCTCAATCTGTACTACAAACGTGCAGGATCGTCGCTTTCGCGAAGCTGTCATTCCGAGGAGCGGAGCGACGAGGAATCTCGTCTGTCGACGGGGCAGAACTTGCCCAAGCTTGCCGAAGGGTCGAGATTCCTCGCTGCGTGTGGCTTCGCCACCGTAGGAACGAACGGAATGACGGCCGGTCGGGCATTTTGCATTTTGACTTGCGGCCTCCGAGGCCGCGCTATGACATCTGTGGTTCATCGGGTTTGGTCGCGGCCCTTGAAAAGGTGGAAATCGCCTAAAGGCCGCGCACGCGGACCCGGAACAACCGCGCCTCCGGCAGGTCGGCGGCGAGAATGTCGGCGAACCGCTCGGCTTTGGCCCGGCGCAGACAGTAGTTGCCGTTGCTGATTACCAGCCGGCCCGAGAGCGCCCACTCCCGCATCAACTCCCGGTCCTTCCTGAGTTCGATGTACATCGCTTCCTCGCCCAGCGGCTTCTTCGTGTCGGGGTTAAGCAGGAAGGCGATAAGGACCAGCGGCGCCGACTTCACCATTATCCGCAGCCCGGGCGGCGGGCCGCTCTGCTTCGGGATGACGTCGACGCCGGTGATGTTCCGCTGGTCGAGCACACGTCGCAGGTCCATCTCCGGCTCGAAGCCGAGTCGGGCGGCAACGACGCCGATGCCGACGTTCTGCACCTCGGCGCCCTTCTCGCCCGCCTTCAGCGACCGCACCATCCGGATGCGGAACGTCGCCGTCTCCTGCACCTGCACCAGTTCCCGGAAAACGCACCACGTCATTATCGCGGCCAGGCCGTTGCCGCGCAGGCGCTCGCGCACCGCGATGTCCCAGAGCACGACGCCCTTGCCCGGCGGGTCGCGCTCGATAGAGACCTCGCCGACGCGCTCCTCGCCCTCGGTCAGGGCGAGTTCCGCGGTATTGCGCAGGATGTCGGTCTTAAGACAGAATTCGCGACCGGCCAGCTTGCCGTCGACCAGCTTGATTGTATCATGGTCCAGCCACTGGAAACGCGGCCCGATGCGCCGCGGCTTCCAGATTGTCACCTTCGACTCGTCGAGCCGGCGTGCGAACGCCGGACCCAGACTGTTCTCAGTAACCCGGTCGATTGCCACGGCTCAGCTCTCAACTGCCGAACCGCGGTGCAGAAACTCGTTCACTACTTTCCAATCTGCGCCCCGCGGCGCACGGTTATGCATTTTGTTTGAGCTTCACTCGGGAGTACCCCGCGAACCATCTCCCGGCGAAGCTTGGGTCAGAAAGCCCACAATGGGCCTGGCCCTTTACTGCGACATATGGTAGTCAACCGACCGCTACTGTCAATGAATGCCACACCGGCCAATTGTTCGCCATTCGCCTCTCGCAACTCGTAACTCGTAGCCCGCAACTCGCCTCTAGCTATCCGCCTCCCGCCACTGCAAACTGCCAACTCGGGCGTCTCGGAGCATCCCGCAAAGTTCATCGGAACGTTGCTTGCGACGTATGCTGGATTGTAACTTCAAGTGTGTGCTTTAGAGTGTCGGCGAATGGACAGACCAATGTGTGTTCAAGAGGATTCGCCATCGGTTCGCGACAAGTTCGCGCAGTTGCTCGCGCCAATGCTCGCGGCATCGTACGTCTGATTGTTCGGTTCGGTGTTCGGCTCGATGTACTCCGCAATGTTCGTCAAGAAGTCTCGTTCAAGGTCTGTTCAAGCGGTATGTCGAAAGCCACGGAGAGGGTAGGGGAGGGTAGAACACAGAAATTGTGAATAGTGAATTGAGAACAGGGAAGTTAGGACACTTTTCGGACGGTCGGGGAATGTATACTATAGCATACATATGGAGACACAAAACTGGGCGGCAAGACTGACCGACTCCGGTCCGCGCCGCCCCTCAATCTGGCATCTGCAATCCGTAACGCATGCGCGAACGCTCGCCCGCGCCGCGTTAATATGCGTCCCCCAGATTAACGGCCGCGACTAGGGTGCGACGATGAAGCTTTGGGTCCAGACCGGCATCGGCGGCTTGGGCGAGAGCGCCTGCCATTCCTCGTCGGTCATGCGCCCCGACATCGGCTTCGTGAACTCGTAGTACGAGAAGCACGCGCCGACCGCCAGATACTGCTTGCCATAGAACGGAACCACCGCATACACCTTGCACGGGTTGCCCGCTGCCTCTTCAAGAACCCTGTTGAAGTTGGGGTCAGTGTGTACATCAGTGACAAGCGCCATCTTACGGTCCTCGTTGCTGATCCTCCGCCGTGGGTCCTTCGTGTGGGTCGAGTCTGACGCGTATCTCGCGGCGAATTCCTCGCTGAACGTAGTTAGGTCCTTCTGTATGCCGCCAACTCCCTTGCAGAACGTCCCGTCCGCAGCGGACATGCGGACTCCGGCCATCTCGTCCTTGGCTATCCTCGCGAATCTGGCTGAGTGGTCAACGAAAGTGGTGAGCTTCTTGTCCACCTCTGCATTCACCACGCCCAAGGCGCGAAGCTTCGCTTGAAGGTCCGTCCCGATACGCGCAAGCTGCGCGAACACCGCGCTCTTCGGTTCGACATATGCGACGTCTGGTGGTGGCTTTCTTTCGAGTCTGTGGAAATCTTCTGACGTGTAGCTCTGTTTGGCATACAGGATCGTGTCGTGGCGCAGTTGAGTCCACGAGCCGCAAGTCGAGACGAGTGTCTTGTCCGGATACGCTTGTGAACGGACGAACGTCGCCAGAAGCGACTTGCGGCCCGTCGCCTTCACTGGTTCAAGGTTGAGTTTGAGCGCATATAGCCAGCCGTAGTATGCGTTCTGGCTCCACTGAGTCGAGTCGAACCCGGCGAACACAGCACGCATTGAATCGAGCTTCGCGAGATACCCGGGAAAGGTGTCCTGATGATACAGGTTGACGAGGTACTCGCGCGCACGGTCTGACCCGAGCACAGCCATCACGTCCAGCCCCATCGGCAAGTACCTGAGGTCCGGAATCCGGTCGTACGTCAGGTTGTGGAAGATGTGCGAGTCGGGGATGTACCGCTGGCCCATCAGCCTCATCCCAGCCGGAATGCCAGAGACAATCCCCACATCCGAGAGTATCTTCGGCTGGGCCAGTTCCTCTGCGGCGGCCTTGCAGAACTGCAGCACGTTGCTGTCGGCTGCGACCCACGTGGCGAGTGGCGCGTCACCGGCGAGTCTGCGCGCCAGCGTGTAGTACTGCCCGGGCAGGATGTCGTCGCTCTTGCCGACCATGTACACAGTGGCGTCGTACACGCGCTGCCAGAGCTCTTTCACTGGCGCGCCTGAGTCGGTCTTCGCTGATTCCAGCGCTCCGGCAAGCAGTATCGCCCGGCGGGTGAGTTTCAGCGCGAGCTTCTTGTCACCCTCGTACGGCAACCGGAACGTCATGCGGCCAATGTACATCATCGCCCGGAAGTATCGCCGGAAGTTCTCGTTGCGCGTGTAGTGGCCGCGCGGCTTGTACTGGGTGAAGTCTTCCTTGTAGCCCATCACCGCAGACCTGGCCACCGAGTCCGCGTCAATCAGCGCCCGCTCTGCCTGCACGAGTCCGGCAACCGGCTTCGGTGCCTCGAAACCAAGCCGCAGGTACGACAGCGGCACTGCGAGGTAGGCGACGTTCTCAAGCAGCGCCCGCTTCACGACCGGCTCGCGCGCCTGCGCGTATTGGGCAAGCTCGTAGTCAAGCAGGCTGGCGAGCATCCGTTCCATCGCCGGGTAGAAGTAGTCAAGCTCGGCCGTGCGCAGCGAGTAGTCGTACAGGATGTGGAACACGTGAAGCATCGGGTCGGTCGTCACGAGAATCGGCAGCTTCTTCTCCGCCGCGTCGTTGTAGATGTCGTACATCTGGTCGGCGTCGGTCGTGCGCGCGACCATGCCCTGCTTGGCGAGAACTGCCTGCTCCGGCGCGGAGAGTTCCTTGAGCAGGTCAGGATTGGCGACGCGGACGCCTGCGACCGCAATGCCGGCGAGCAACAAGAGAACGGGCAATACCCATCTGGCCATGCGGGATGATATAACCGTAGTCGTGGATGTCAAGCCGAGGCGGGCGGCCAAGGGCGAAGTCAGAAGGCAGAGACCAGAGGTCCGAGTGCAGAAGTCCGGAGTCCGGAACCTTGGCGTTCTTGGCGTCCTTGGCGGTTACTTTCTCCGACGGCCTGGGCTTGCGCTTGTGCTTGTGCTGCGGAGCCGCGTCAGCGGCGGGGGAAGACGGGCTCGACCGAGGCGGATTCGACCCAGCCGTCCTCGCCGCGCGGCGCCGGCGCGAACCTCGGTGAGCTAGCGTCTTCTTCTGAAAGTTGCGCTGTCTGGTCCGCGCCTGTAGAATTCACGTCCTGCCATGAAGTATCGAACTCTCGGCGCCAGCGGCATCAGGGTCCCTGCCCTGGGTTTCGGCTGTATGCGCCTGCCGCTCGTGCCCGGCCGAAAGGACTCGAAGCGCCGCTGCGCCGTGGACGTACCGGAAGCGGTGCGGATGATGCGCTACGCCTTCGAGCACGGGGTGAACTACTTCGACACCGCGTGGGGCTACCACATGGGTTGGAGCGAGGTAGTGCTCAGAAAGGCTTTGGCCGGTATGCCCCGGGACAAGATGATGGTCACGACCAAGCTGCCGGTCTGGCTGGTGAAGAAGCCTGCGGATTTCAAGCGGTTGCTCTCGACCCAGTTGCGCCGGCTCGGCACCAACTACCTCGACTTCTACTTCCTGCACGCGCTCAACGCAAAGTCGTTCGAGCGGGTGCGGCAGATGGGCGTGCTCGACTTCCTGACCGCGGCTATGCGCGACGGCCGTATCCGGCACGCCGGTTTCTCTTTCCACGACGAACCGGCCGCGTTCCGGCCGATCGTCGACGCCTATGACTGGAGCACGTGCCAGATACACTACAATGTCGTGGACATCCACCACCAAGCGGGCCGAGCCGGAATGCGCTACGCGGCGAAGAAAGGTCTGGGCGTCATCATCATGGAACCGCTGCGCGGCGGCGACCTCGCCGGCTTTGTCGCACCCGGTATCAAGGCGCTCTGGGACAGTTTCCCGCGCAGGCGCACGCCGGCCGAATGGGCGCTGCGCTGGCTCTGGGACCAGCCCGAAGTGTCAATGGTCCTTTCGGGGATGAGCACGATGCAGCAGGTCAAAGACAACGTCCGCTACGCGAGCCGCAGCCGTGTCGGCGCGATGACGGAAAAGGAACTCGTGCTCGTGTCGCGGGTTCAACGCGCCTACCGGAAACTGCGCGGTATCCGCTGCACCGCCTGCGGATACTGCATGCCTTGCCCCTCCGGCGTCGCAATCCCGCGCAACTTCTCGCTGTACAACGACCTGTTCCTGTTCCCAGGCTCTGACCAGGCCCGGCTCATGTATCGAACCTGGATGGCGCCCGCGAACCGCGCCTCTGCCTGCAAAGAATGCGGCAAGTGCGTAGCGAAGTGTCCACAACAGATCGCCATCCCCGAACTGCTCAAGAAAGTCCACTCGGCCCTGGCCTGAACTCCACGCCCGCGTCGCGCGGCCGAGGCTTGACGCGAGCCGCGTGGGATGTAGAATTCGCCACCTTAAGGCTCGCATGATACACTCTTTGCGGCTGACGAGAATCGCGCTCGTGGCGGTTTCCCTCGCTGCGTGCTGCCTGCTG
>CAIVTL010000078.1 GCA_903908785.1 Caldifarciminota bacterium
AAGAGCCCGCATCATCGCCCGCTGAATCATCTCCTGAATCCCCTCCGGAATCGCCTGACCGACTCTCTCGCCCGTCGCGGTTCCCGTCCTCGGCGGAACCTTCGCCCGCATTGTCCCCTGCGCGGGCGGCGCGAACTGCACGACATCAAATTGACAACCGCCTACCCGGACTCTCAGCTACACGCTTCCACATTCTGGTCTCTAGCTTGGGACTCCTGGCTTCGTTTCAGCACGTCCGCCATCCCCCCTTTCCCCCTTGCTCTTCGTCTCTCGTTCATCTTCCTTTCCCTTTGCCATTTCCCTTTTCTTTCTTGCCTCATGGCTCTCTTGACCCGGACATAGTCAGGGCATATGCTCACTGCTGCGTGCACTGGCGGTAATCTTGGCTGCGCTCATCCTGCTGAGTGCGTCTTGTGACCGGCTGTTCTGGACCGGTCTGGGCGCGGACTCGACCCCGGACCGGCCGGTGTTCGTCTTTGGCGGTCAACCGGACTTGTCGGGCAACGCGTGGGTTTACCGCGTCGAAGTCAGCGGCAGACCCCGGCACGAGAACCGGTGGCACAGTTTCTGGAGGATTGAGAAGGATAGTGCTGTCCGCTACGTAGTGATGCACGACGTGCCCTACGGCTTCGTGCCCGAGCACATGACCGAGGCCGCCGCACCCGAGTCCCTGCCCCCAGGCTACCTCTACCTCATGTCCGCCGGCTTCCACGGTCTCGGCCGCCCCACCCGCTTCGAGATTGCCGCGGACAGCACCGGCGCGAGGTCAATCCGCGAACTTACTGAAGAAGAGTTTGCGCTCCTCATCAGCGACACGCTGTAGGCGCGGCCCGGGACCGCAGCCGAACCCGTTGGACCACGGATGAACGCAAATGGACCCGACTTGACTTGCCGGCCGCTCCTCCCTACTCCTCGCTTTCTTGACTTTCCCTCTTGTGCGGCGAGAATCGTAACGTGCGTAGTCTCGTGCTTGGATTTGTCCTGCTCGCGGCCGGCTGCTGCGGGTATTCCACCCGCTCGTTGCTGCCGTCGCACTTGAGGACGGTGGCGGTGCCGCCGGCGACGAACACGACGACTCAGCCGGGCCTGGCCGAAGCGCTGACCGATGACCTGACGTCGGCGTTCACTTCCGACCGCACACTCCGCGTCACCAATACCGAGGCCGCTGACCTGGTGGTAAACGCGACTGTGTCGAGCTACAACCGCACCGCCTCGTCCTACACCGGGGACCAGGCCGTATCCGCATACGAGTTGAGCGTGAGCGCGCAGGTGAACGCCCGTGACCAGACGCGGGATGAGGAATTCTACTCAGGCACCGCGTCGGCCCGCGTCACCTACGACCCGAACGCGAAGGCCGAAGAGGTGGCCGCGGCTGAAGCCCTGAAGAAACTGGCCTCGGAAATCGTGCGCCAGGTGCAGATTGCATGGTAGGAAACGGAACAGGAGTTCCACAGATTACATAGCGCGGCCTCGGAGGCCGCAACCAAACCTGATGGAACCACAGATGAACACGGATGAACACAGATTGAGTCCCGACCCGAACCCGAGTCTTGCGTCGCCGGGGGTGGCACTTGACGACGGTCTTCAGGACCCCGATGGCCTCAGGACAGAGGCGGCGGAGAGAAACAACGTCGCGGAAACGACGATCCTGCAAGCTTGTAGTACAGATTCCAGGTTAGGACGCCGAGGGCCGGAGAGGACTAATCCCGAATTGCGCAGACGACGCAGATTATGCAGACGACACAGGTTCCCTACAATGAAGACCGGGGCGGCACGATGCCGCCCCGGTGATACTGCAGTCGCGGTTAGCGGATGAGCACGAGCCTCATCTGGCTGCCGGTCCCGGTGCGCACGAAGTAGACGCCGGGCGCTACCCGGGCGCCGGACTCGTTGCAGCCGTTCCAGACCAGGCTGCCGCCGCCGGTCAGGGTGCGGACGTGCCGTCCCGCGTTGTCGAAGATGCGTGCGGTCGAGGTCCCGGCGCGGGCCAGGCTGAGCCGGACCGAGCCGGTGAACGGGTTCGGCACCGCCTGCATCGCGAACGCCGTCCCGGGCAGGCGCGGTTCGGCAACCGCAATCGGCGTCCCGCTGGTGACCTTGATGGCGCGGTTGGCCACAATCGGGGCCGAGGCGGCGTTGTAGGAGCCGTCGAACAGGCAGTTGATGCCGATGGTCCCGGTCATGTCCTGCACCCCGACCGTGCTGCTTGTGTACCCGTTGGCGGTCAGGTACTGCATGACGACGACGTTGTCGCCGCTCGGGGTCGGCACGGTCTGGTCGTAAATCATCACTTGGAACTTGTCGGTTACCGAGGGCGTGGCGGCATAGGCGACGTTGTCCCACTCGACGATGTAACGGTGGTGCAGGGCGTCGTCGCAGACGTAGATAGTGCCGCCGGCCTCCGGGTTTAGGTCGTCCCAGTTCACGGCCACCATGCCGTTCACCGGTGCGCCGGGCAGGGGCGAGTTGCTAGGGGTTGCCGAGGACGACTGGTTGCCGGGCGCAATCCAGCCGTTGGAGCAGATGGTGATGTAGTTGTCGGCCTGACCGTAGACCTTCCAGGTGAACGGCAGCGGGACAAAGTCGGACTGGTCATTGGCCAGGTACATCGGCGTGCCGCGGGCGTTGATTTCGTACCAGTTGAACGTCGGTCGCTGGGTGAAGACGTCGACGTCGTCGTAGGCCCAGGCGGCCGCGGGCTGGCGCGGGCCGTCCGGCGTCGGGTCGAACTGGTTCGTCTGGCCGACGATGGTGAACCCGAACGTCCAGCTCTGGCCGCCGCACGCGAGTCGGACCGAGCAGGGCAGCGGGGTCTCGGGCGGCATGGTCAGCGTGTGCACGTTGAACGGGTCCGCGCCGTTGCCGCCGGCGCTGCCGGCGGGGATGATGCCGAATCCCGCAACCGAGTCGTCCACCACCAGCCGCGCGTCGTAGGAAACTAGGTACCCGGTGACGTTCTGCGCGTTACCGATGCCAATGTTTGCGGCCGTGACTACGACCTGTCCCGGCTCGTTCGGGTCAAGCCGGCCGTTGCCGTTTGCGCCCGCGACCGTGTCGATGACCTGAAACCCCTGGTAGACCAGCTCCGGCGCGCCCACCCCGAGGTAGAGGTTCGAGTTCCACGTTGAATCGTGCGCGTCCTGGCAGTGGAGGACGAAATGAATCCGGTGGCCGCTGGTGCAGGCCGGCGCGATTGAGAACTTGTACCCGTCCGCACCGGTAGAAGCCGAATCGTGCGGGTTTACCGTACCGTAGCCGCGCACCGAATCGAGCATGGTGACAAAGGGGTCGGAAACGCGGAGCGTGCCGTTCAGGCTCTGCGCCGCCGAGTCCCCGAGGTTCTTCACCCAGGTCGGCAGGATGATGGTCTCGCCCGGGTTGAGGCAACCGTCACCGTTGCCGTTGGGCGGCGAGTCGTTGACGATGCTCTTCAGCCAGAGTATGTAGGGAGTCCCGCTGGTGCGGGCCAGGCACGTGCCCTCATTCGGCAGAATCGCGTGACCGGTCACCGTGACCGAGAAGTCACCCGGCGTGCTCGCGTCAACCTCCAGCGTCACGTTGCCCGAGGCGTCGGTGTGGCCGGTGGCGTAGAACTCGCCCTGCTTCCAGGCGCAGACCAGCGCGTTCGCGACCGG
>CAIVTL010000079.1 GCA_903908785.1 Caldifarciminota bacterium
CCCCGCGCCGAAGTCAAGCGCAGGCGCAGGGCCGAGAACAGAATTCATCACAGAGGCCACAGCTCGCGTAGGACGCGCAAGTCAAAGGGCAAATGTCAAAGGTCAACGCGCCCAGCGCGACTGTCATTCCGAGCGCAGCGAGGAATCTCGCCCCGCGTGTAAGCTCGGGGGCAAGCTCCGATTGGCCGACAGACGAGATTCCTCGTCGCCCACTCCTCGGAATGACATCTTCGCGAAGACGACGTTGTTGCGCGCTTGTCGTACAGAGAACGCGGAGTTGGCGGAACCGGCCCGCAGCCTCAGTTGTCTCTGTGCGCTCTGTGGTTCAATATCGGGCTTGGGGGCCGGGCACGCGGTTTGACAAGTCCCACGCAATGCCCTACCATCTATGTGAGGCGAAAACCTGGAGGAAACATGAAGAACCTGATTGTCCTTATCTCGCTACTGCTGGCCGGCATTGCTGCCGCCAACTCCCCGTGGAGCCCGAACGTGCTCGCCGCCGACGTCGGCGACACCATCAACGAGGGCGAGTCGTGCATCGCCTCGGACGGCGACTACATCTACTGTCTTTCCAACTGGGCCGAACGCGGCACCTACACCGGCATCACCTATGGCCGCTCGACCGACGGCGGCGCGACCTGGAACAGCGACGTGTGGAAGGATACGTCGGTCGGCATCAACTGGCACTCCGACCCCTTCATCCTCGTGGACGATTCTCACTACGTGCACCTGTTCTGCCAGTTCTCCAGCCAGGTACTTCGCCACTACCTCTCGACCGACCACGGCATCACGTGGTCCGACAGTATCGACGTCTCCGAGAATCTCCCCAGCGGCACCGTCGACAAGCCCTGGGGCGTGATGCGCGGCAACAACATCTACGTCGCGTGGCAGGGCTGGGGTTCGACCCAGGAAGGCATCATCTTTGCGAAGTCCACCGACCGAGGCCGGTCATGGAACCGCACCGTGGCCGACCCGGACCGCACCGGCATCACCGCCATCTGCCTCAGCCCGTCCGGCATCATCTACTTGATGAACAACTACTGGGGCGCAGAAGGCATCTTCTGCACCAAGTCCACCGACCAGGGCGCAACGTGGGCGCCGTGGGTCACGGTTAACCCGACCACTTCGTACACCGAAGGCTATGGCGACCGCGCGCCGCTCCCCTCGATTGCCGCGCCGACCGACTCGAACGTCGTCATCACCTGGGTTGACGACGGCCTCGGCGACTGGGACATCGTCTACTCCCGCTCGACCGACGCGGGCCTAACCTGGAGCCCGACCGCGCGCCTGCCCGACTCATCGGCGGGCGGCCAGTGCAAGGGCTGGGTAACGGCCGACTATCGCGGCGGCCTCCACTTCATGTGGTATCATACTCCGTCGTGGCCGACATCATCCTCCAGTTGGTGGTCCATCCGCTACGCGCACTCCGAGGACTACGGCGCGACCATCAGCCCCAGCATCCGCCTCAACGACACCGTGTTCCGCTCCCCGGTCACGTTCATGGGTGAATACCACGTCATCGTCACCGATTCCAACTATGCCCGCGCGGTCTGGACCGACGGCCGGGCCGGCGACAACAGCCTCTACTTCGCTGAAGCCGAACTCAACGCCCTCGGCGTTGAGGAGAACCCCTGGCACGTGACCCGGATACCCGAGCTTTCGCTAGAAGTACCGACCATCGCCCGTGGCCCGGGCCTGCCGGTCAACTTCGCCGTGCTCAGGCCCGGCACACTCAGCCTGGCCGTATTCGACGCCGCCGGCCGGGAACTCACGAGCGTGAACCTCGGCCAGCACGCGGCCGGGAACTACACTGAGCGTCTGTCCGGCCTTCCGCTCGGCCAGACCCTGTTTGTCAAGCTGACGTCCGGCAGCACCACGGTCACACGCAAGGCCCTGCTAGTGCGCTAGGCCTGCACATCCTCTCATACCAACAGGGGCGGCAATACCGCCCCTGCCGCTTTCTCTCTTCTGCGCTATCGACTGCGCTCCTTCCAAACGACTCGCCATCCTCTCCGCCCCCATCCGTTTCGTGTCCTTCGTGTCTTCGTGGCTCACGCTTCCGGCCCGGGGTTCGGCCTCCGTCCGTTTCGTGTCATTCGTGTTTTCGTGGCTCTCACGTCCGAGTCCGGGGCCGGAGCGACCGTTAGTCCGGCTCCGTTTCGTGTCTTTCGTGTTTTCGTGGCTCTCACATCCGAGCCCGGGGCCGTGGCAACCACTAGTCCGGCTCCGTTTCGTGTCTTTCGCGCCTTCGTGGCTCTCACGTTCGAGTCCGAGGCCGGAGCACCCATTAGTCCGGCTCCGTTTCGTGTCTTTCGTGTTTTCGTGGCTCTCACATCAGAGCCCGGGGCCGTGGCGACCACTAGTCCGGCTCCGTTTCGTGTCTTTCGTGTTTTCGTAGCTTCATCTCCGGTTCCCGGTTCGGCCTTGGCAGATTCCTTGACAACCCGTCCTGACCTTGTTAGCTTACCCTGTCCGATTAACAGGAGGAAACTATGACGAAATCAGCCTTGGTGTTTGCATTGATACTCTCAGCGTGCGCGTGCTCGGCCCCCGCGCCTGCCGCACCGTCGGCCTCACCCGCAGTCGCACCCGCTGCCGTTTCCGACGCGGTAGTCAGTTCGAGCCGGGCGTTCGGGTTCGACCTGTTCGGCGAGTTGGCCGCTGCCAACTCGAAGGACAACATCTTCATCTCGCCCACCAGCGTTGCCATGTGCCTCACCATGGCCTGGAACGGCGCATCCGGCACAACCCAGACCGCAATGGCCGCCGCCCTGCGCCTCACCGGCCAGGACATCCAGCAGGTGAACGGCTCTAACGCCGCGCTGCTGAAGGAACTTGCCGGCGCCGACCCCAAAGTAAAGCTCCTTGTCGCCAACTCGCTCTGGGCCAGAAAGGGCATCACGTTCCAGAAGCCGTTCCTGACCGCGAACCAGCAGTACTTCAACGCCCAGGTGACGCCGCTCGACTTCTCCGACCCAAGCGCGCCCGGCACCATCAATGACTGGGTGAGTGCAAGCACCAACGGCCGCATCAAGGAGATTGTCAGCCAGATTGACCAGACGGACATCCTGTTCCTCATCAACGCCGTCTACTTCAAAGGCAACTGGACCGAACAGTTCGACAAAGCCCTGACCCATGAACAGGACTTCTTCCTGCCCGGCGGGAGCGCGGCCCGACGCCAGATGATGGCGCGGGACGGCAAGTATTCATACTACGCGGCCGGCGGCTTCCAAGCCGTCAACCTGCCCTACGGCAGCGGACGGCTGAGCATGTATCTGTTCGTCCCCGACGC
Organism: Caldifarciminota bacterium; assembly: GCA_903908785.1. Taxonomy (GTDB): domain Bacteria; phylum Hydrothermota; class Tepidihabitantia; order Tepidihabitantales; family Tepidihabitantaceae; genus UBA2258. Next base: position 3,293 of record CAIVTL010000079.1, read on the forward strand.
CAAGGACGGCCTGCCCGGTTTCTTGAAACAGCTCACCGCCGAGAACTGGGACAAATGGCTGGCCGGGTTCGCGAGCAAGTCCGGCAACGTGGTCCTGCCCCGCTTCAAGATCGAATACGAAGCCACGCTCAACCAGGCGCTGTCGTCACTGGGCATGGGCGAAGCCCTGCAACCGGGCAAGGCCGACTTCTCGAAGATGGTGAAGAGCCCGTTCCCGGTCTTTATCAGCGAGGTCAAGCACAAGACGTTCGTTGAAGTCAACGAAGAAGGAACCGAAGCCGCGGCGGTCACCTCAACCCGCGTCGCCATGACCGCGATGCCGCGGCCGGGGGAGCGGTTCTCGATAGTCGCCGACCACCCCTTCTTCTTCGCCATCGCCGACAGCAAGACCGGCGCAATCCTATTCATGGGCGCAATCTCCGACCCGAAACAGTAGAGGTTCCCCCGCCACGCCCGCCCCGCCGTCTACCCCGCTTCGGTCTCCGAATCCCCGCCCGACGGACGCAAGCGAGCCTGTCCGGCCCGCCGCCGCGCCGCCAGACCTCCGC
>CAIVTL010000080.1 GCA_903908785.1 Caldifarciminota bacterium
GCACCAAGGTCAAGACCAAGGCCGGGCGCACGATCACGCGTGACGACTACGAAGAAGAGCGACTGCGGATGCGGCAGAAGCTGGTTACCGAGGAAGGCCGCGCGATCTACGCCAAGCGGAAATGCCTGGTTGAGCCGACCATCGGGCAACTGAAGGTAGTCAACCGGCTGGTGCAGTTTCTCCTACGTGGCATCCTGGGAGCGAAGATAGAGTTCAAGTGGGGAGCCATTGCGCACAACCTGTTGAAGCTGACCCGGAAGGTGCTGGCCGGAGCGGCAAAACCGGCTCTGGCCACGTAGTGGAGACTGCCGGGCGAAGCCTGCCGACATTTCCCGGACCGAAGTAGACACCGATCGATCCACTCAACGATCATCACGGTCAGCTCCGTCCTCCAAGACGACCGGCGACGACCACGCGAGTCGAGTATTCACACAAGCTCTATGTCCCCGGAATTTATCGGGGGCGGGCAATTCCTGACGCGCGGGCGGCCGGTCTGCCGACGGTTCACAGCTCACGGCTGACAACTTCCGGCCGCGCCCCAGCCCCCGTCCACAGTCCATGGTCGATAGTCTATTGTCTCCTGTCCCAGCCCCATTATCCCAGCCCCACTTGACATGCAAGGAAAACTGTTCATAATGGATTCGAGAGCACGGCAGTTCGGTATCATTAATCGGCTCGGTCAAACACATTGCCGCGATACCTGGCTGTTCGTGACTCTCTTTTTGCCAGCTTACAGCCTACAGCTAGCAGCTTCCGGGCGCACCACGGCCCGGTTCCCGTCCCTCGTCCCCATTCCATGGTCTAAAGTCCATAGTCTACGCCTACTAGGACCGACGAGTGACACTTCCCCTATTTCCGACCCGCCCTCCAGTCAGGCCCGCCCGGCCGCTTTGACGAACTCATGGGCCTCTCCCCGACCCGTCCGCCAATCTGGAATCTGGAATCTAGAATCTGGAATTCGTTGGCCCCGCCATGTCGTCTATTGACAAAATCCGACGCGGCTCTATAATTCGGCCATCCAGGAGGTCCCTCACAGTCTGACCGTGTTTGATGTCTGACCACAAGCGAGACGCCCGTCTCGCATCAGTATCGCCCCAGCGTGAATCCAACGATAGGATAGCGCGCGGTCGTCCGCGTGCGCTATGTCTCTTGCCGGTAACGGCGGGAAGGAACCAACCGTGATGATTAGAACCGGACCAACCGCCCTCGTCCTTGCCGCGGTCCTTGTGGTCACGAGCTGCAAGCCGAAGGATTCCTTCCATGTGCAGGTCGTGACCGTGGACGGTAAGCCTGTCTCCAGCGCCAGACTGTCTGTGGGATTCGACCGGGTATTTACAGGCACGACCGATGACGACGGATTCGTCTATGTCCCGAACTGGGCCAGCGGCGACACTGCCGTCGTCACCAAGACCAACTTCCGAAGTATGCGGGCGGAAATCTCGCCGGACGCGCAAGTCACGCTGACACCGATGCCCGAGTCACTGCGGCTGGTCGGCATGGCCGAAGGTAACGCGGTCCTGTTCGGACCCGAGACGCTCGCCACGGTCACTAGCGACGGGCACTACCGAGTTTATACCTATTCCGACACGAGAATCACCGAGGTCGCGACGCTTCAACTTCCACAACCGGTTCGACACCAGTGTGTGTTCGGCGATACGCTGTGGTACGCCACGTACGACAGCGGGATGTATGCATACTCGCTGAGCAACCGTCTCAACCCGGTGAAGCTGATGCACGTCGACATCGGAGGAGTCCTGGACCCTTTTGTCGTCATTGACACGTTCATAGTGATGTCCAACGTGAGCTCGGCCGGCACGCTTCGCATCTTCAGCTATGGACCAGATGGTTCGACCGAACTGGTCTCGTCGTTTGATAGCCTGATGGCAGGACAGGTAGCCGTCGTATCTCACTATGTTGTGGCACTCGGCTTGCACGACATGCCTGTCATCTATGACATTGCTGATATCCGAAACCCGCGTCAGGTCTATCACGGAATCCAGCCGCAGTATTGGAGCGGGTTCCTGTGCGACAACCGCGTCGTCATGAACGGGTTTGACACGTTGTCGGGCCGCGACACCAGCTGTTACGGGGTGGTTGACCTGACTGACCCATCTCACCCCGTGCAAACCGGCCCGTTCCCGACCGACTCCTGGCTCGATGATATCCTCAACGACAGCATGGCAGTGGGCGAGTACAACCTGTTCGGAATCTCGATACTCAGAGGAACCATCACCGGCGGATTCCACAGCGTTGCGCTTGTGCAGGCTGAACCAAACTTTCACGGGTACCCGCTCCAGGGCTTCCATCCGCCGTACTACGTCCTGTTCGGCAGCCTGTGGAAGCTCGTCAGCCCGGGGACTGAGTAGGATGCCTCCGGGAGTTTTTCAGCCCTTGGATAACCGAGAGACATGAGGCGCGTTTCCCGAACGCTCGTTCTGGCCGCGTTCCTGGTCATGGCCGGTTGCAGCCTGTTCCGCGACCGGCATGTGAACCCTGCTGTTGTCTGTTCCTTTCACGCACCGGACACGGTTCGCGCGGGCACCACCTTCGAAGTGACTGCCCACGTGGGTCTGGGCGCAGTCAGCGGGTTCGTTGTTGACCACAAGGAGATAGTCCGTGCCCACACGTACCTCTCGCTGCGAGTGTGGAGCCGCGACATCGGCGGGTCGATCCGCAACGACCAACCCACAGAGGTAGACATAACATTCCAAACCAGGCCTACAAGGCCGGGGCCGTACCGTCTGGTCGCGCCCTCACCCTACGCCGACTGGCACGAGGTGGAGAAGATAATCACCGTCCTGCCCTGACCGCGCCCGGAGAACCGGGTAGTTTCGCTCAGTCTGGCGGTTCAGGAGAGTCCGAGAAGTCCTGACAGGAGGAGTCAGTGAACGCAGTAAGGACCGCAGGAGTCTGTCTGTTTCTGGCCGGCATCGCGCTGGCCGGACCATCATTCCGCATCGGCACCAAGCTCACGGGGCATCTGGGCGAATCCTATTCGCAGTGGGAAGATTCGGCCCAGACACTGGTCGTGCGCGAGGTCTATGAGAAGACGTTCGTGGGCCCGACAGTCGAGGCGTCGTACGGACCCGCGTGGGGTTTTCTGTCCGGCAGGCTCGACCTGGCCCAGGTGAGTGTCTTCACGTCCGGCGGAGCCGCATTCCGGCTGTTCCCGATGTTGGGTCTTGACCTGATGGCCGAGCCGCCCGTGGGCTGGCGCGTGAAGCCGTACGTCTGGGTCGGCCTACGGACAACAGGCTACACTGAGACGTCAACCCCGTCTCTTTTCGAGTTCCAGCACGATTCGGAGACGCACTGGCGCGCCGGGCTCGGCGGCAAGTTCAGGTTGACCCGGCGGATTGACCTGTTTGCCGAGACCCAGTGGTACGCGCGCGATAGCTACTGGGAAGGCGTCCAGGTGTACCCGGACGGTTCCTTCCTGGCGGGGTCTTCCATGACCGAAGTCATCGGCCTGGTCAGCGCCGAAATCGGCGCCCGCTTCGCACTTGGGAAGTAGCGAATTCAGAATGGACAGGAGGAGTCAGTGAACGCAGCAAGGACCGCAGGAGTCTGTCTGTTTCTGGCCGGCATCGCGCTGGCCGAACCCGCGTTCCGAATCGGAACAAAACTGGCGTGGCACGCCGCCGCCGGCACCGTGACCTACAACAACGGCGATGGCGTCCCGCTCATCGAAATCAGCTCCGGCGAGGAGTACGCGGGCCCGGCGCTCGAGGCGTCGTACGGTCCGTTCTGGGGCCTGTCCGGCCGCATCGACATCGCAGAGTTCGGAATCCTTTCGGGCGGCCAGATGTTCCGCCTGTTCCCGACGCTCGGCCTTGACCTGCTTGCCGAGCCGCCGATGGACTGGTGCGTGAAGCCGTATGTCTGGGCCGGCGCGAGCCTTGTCGGATACCACGCCAGACCCGGCGACGGCATGGCGCTGTCCGTGTTCGACTACGGGTCGCACTGGCGCGCCGGGCTCGGGGGCAAGTTCAGGCTCACGCGGAGAATCGAGTTCTTCGCCGAGACCCAGTTGTACGCATACGACAAGTGGTGGGACGGACCCGCCACGTTTCCGGATGGCTCTTTCATGTCGGGCGGGCCGGTGGTGGACACGTTCGGCCTGCGCAGCGTCGAGTTCGGAGCGCGGTTCGCGCTCGGGAAGTAGCTTCGGGTTCCAGCGAAACGGCACTCCCGTCCGCTTGACACGTATGCCTGTGAGCCCTAGAATCCGGCAATGGTCGAACCAACTCGACTGAAGAGAGGTAAGATGCCTACAAGAAGCCTGACTGCGACTGTTCTGGCTGCGCTCCTGGTCGCGACGTCTGTCACCTGCGACCTGTTCAACCCCCACGCAACAACGCGCTTTGACACAGGGTCCAACGTACGGGACGTCTTCGTCTACAATGACACGCTGCTTGTGGCCGCCGATACGTGGCTGCTCGCATACGACATCTCCAGACCAAAGGCACCCAACATTCAGTGGCTCACCACCCTCGGCCGTGAGTGCCGGTGTGTCATCGCCAGAGGCGGAGCTGCATACGTCGGCACCGATTCCGGCGTTGCCGTCTGCCCGCTCTCACACGGCACGCAGGACACACTCTACTGCGGCGGAACGAGCCAGGTCATAACCGGTCTTACCGCAGACCTGACTCGTTTGTATGCCGCAACCGGTGACGGCGTCACCGTGTTCGCCCTCTCTTCGCCCGAACCGGTCAAGTACATCCCGCTGGCCGGCCACCCGACCGGGCTCGCCCGACACGACTCGCGCCTGTTCGTGTCCTTGCACGACTGGGGCGTGCGCGTGTTCAACATCCTACCCGGCGATTCTTTTGTCCTTGATACCCTGCAACTGGGCAGGCACAATCGCGCCGAGGGCGTGACTGTCTCGGCCGGCGGGTACTGCATCATCTCACAGGGCGACTCGGGCGTTGTTGTCTACTACTCCCCGAGTCCGGACTCGGTCGGGCTCTGCGGAGGGGGAGGCGGCGGCAGCCTTTCCACCTACGCAACGGCCGCGACCGACGGGGTGCAGGAAGTCTCCATCTATGTGGCGGATTCGTCTACGGTTACCATCAACAAGGTCATCAACAAACCCGAGACCCGCTCTTCATCGGTAGAGATGGACTTTGCGGACTTCACCGGATTCACCCGTCGCATCTGCCGGGGCGGCAACGGCTACGTCTACACGGCCTCGGGCGACGCCGGCGTGTATATCATCCGGGAGTAGCGCAGCCTGATGATCGCCGGGACACCAGTCCTCTCCGAACCGCAGACACGGCGAGGGAGCGGGCGAGGACGCAGACTCGAAACCCGAAACTCGAATGACGAACGACGAAAGGAGAGACGCGGCGAGGGAGTACTCGCCGCGTCAGAGTCGTAGGGTTGCTGGCGCCGGTCCCGCTACCAGCGGTAGTGGGCGAAGGCGCGGTTGGACTCGGCCATCTTGTGCGCGTCTTCCTTCTTCTTGACCGCAGCGCCCTGGTTGCGGCTGCCGTCAAGTAGTTCGGCGGCGAGCTTCTGTATCATCGTGTGCTCTTTGCGCGCCCGGGCGGCCATGATGGTCCATTTGATTGCGAGGGCGTCGCGGCGCTTGGGCCGGACTTCCATCGGAATCTGGTAGGTGGCGCCGCCGACGCGGCGCGGCCGGACTTCAAGCACCGGCTTGACGCTGCTCATCGCCTTCTGGAAGACGGCGTAGCCGTCCTCTTTGGTCTGTTCCTGGACCAAGTCCAGCGCGCCGTAGAAGATGCGCTGGGCCGTAGTCTTCTTGCCGGCCCACATCAGGTTGTTGATAAACTTGGATACGAAGACCGAGCTGTAGCGCGGGTCCGCGGCTACTGTCCGCTGTTCTGCTTTGTGTCGTCGTGACATACTGTCCCCTTAGGACTTGCCCGCCGGCTTGGGTCGCTTCACGCCGTACTGGCTGCGCGCCTGGCGCCGGCCATCAACGCCGGACGTGTCGAGCACGCCCCGCACGATGTGGTAGCGGACGCCCGGCAGGTCTTTGACGCGGCCGCCCCGCACGAGCACGATTGAGTGTTCCTGCAGGTTGTGGCCTTCACCGGGAATATACGCGGTGACCTCGTAGCCCGAGGTCAATCGCACCTTGCAGACCTTGCGCAGCGCCGAGTTCGGCTTCTTGGGGGTCGTCGTGTAGACCCGGGTGCAGACCCCGCGCTTCTGGGGATTACCCTTGAGCGCCGGCGTCTTAGACCGTTCGTGAATTGCCTCCCGCGGCTTGCGGACGAGCTGGTTTACTGTCGGCA
>CAIVTL010000081.1 GCA_903908785.1 Caldifarciminota bacterium
CACCCCGGAGCCGATACCGAAGGCGAAGAAGTTGGCATCGCCGAGGCTCTTGCGAATCAGGTCGAACGCCTCGGTCTCGACCGTGACGTAGCCGTCGGTGGCAATCACGAAGCTGCGCGAAGTACCCTTGGCCCGCGGCAGCGCAAGCGCCCGTTGCAGCGCCGGCAGCAGTTCGGTGCCGCCGCTGCCCTGCTCGTCGTCAATCACCTTGATTGCCTTTTCGAGATTCTCTTTGGTCGCGGGCAGCGACTGCTCGGAGAGCGCCGCGTTGTCGCCGGAGAAGAGCAGCACGTTGAAGTAGTCCTTCGGCCGCAGGTTCGCGAACAGGTTCCGCAGCAGTGTCTTGGAGATGTCGAGCGGGAACCCGTGCATCGAGCCGGAGACGTCGATGATGAAGATGTACTCGCGGGGCGGAATCTGGGCCAGCTCGACCCGCTTGGGCGGCTGCAGCATCAGCAGGAAGAAGTTCTCTTCCTTGCCCTGGTACAGCAGCAGCCCGGACTCAATCTTGCCGCCGGCCAGGCGATAGCGCAGGATGAAATCCCGGTTGCCGCCGGCCTTCTCGGAAGCGTCGAGCAGAACCGACGCGGAATTCAGGCCGGTGTACTTCACGCTGGTCTTGTGCGACGGGCAGGTGATTTCCTGTATGGGCAGACCGCAGGAAAGGTCAACGGACATGCCGAAAGTGTAGGACGGCTGCTCGCCCTCGTGCTGGTAGGGACTGGCAATCCACTTCTCCGACGCGGGAGACTCCGCCGCGGTTTTGTTGTTGTAGCGCGGGCCGACCACGGTAGGGTAGTCGAACTCATAGACGCCATCGGTCGGCACCAGCAGTTCGGTATAGCTCATCTCGACCGTGATGAAGTCGCCGGGCATGATGTTGGCAACGTTCATCTGGAACACGTTAGGCCGCTGCTGCTCGAGCAGCGACGCGGACTTGCCCTCCTGCTTCGCGACCTCGTATTCCTTCCGCGCCTGCTCCTTCTCTTTGATTCGAGCGACGATGGTCCGGTCGCCGATGGTCATCTTCATCGCGTAGACCGCGGCCCGGGTCGAGGCCGGGAAAGTGTAGATTGCCTCAATCGGTTTCTTCCCGTCGTTCTTGTAGACCTGGGTCACGCGCACGTCGGCAATCACGCCGGCAATGCTCACGTCCGCCTTGGTCGAAAGCAGGGGCAGCTTATCGACGCTCGGGTCGTCGCTCTTCACCATGAAATACGGCGAGAGCGTCTTATCTGCTTCGGGCATTTCCATCGGCTGGGCCAGTGCCATCATCGGCACTATCAGGCACAGCGCGCACAGGGACAGCTTCAAGTGGTTCATCATTGACCTCCGCAAGAATATACCGGAACCGGTCTTCGTCTATTCCGCACGAAGGATAATAGTCCGGCCGCGCGCCCGGTCAACCACCGCAGACGGAAAGAGAACAACCACAGATGAACGCAGATGGACACAGATCTCCGTCCGCCAGAACCCTGGAACCCCAGACCCCCGGAACCCGTTTCCTCCTGTCACCCCGACGCCGAGGAGGGGTCTCGTTTGAGGACGAAGCGAGATGTCAGAAGCTAGATGCAAGAAGTCAGAACTGCGGACCCGGAGAGGACACACGCAGATGCCCCGCGTCGGCGGTCTCTCTGCGTCTTGACGTATTTGCGGCGGGTTGCGCTTCCGCCTTCCTTCTTCCGCGGCCCGCAGAACGCCGTCGAAGTCGCCGTCGAAATCCCTCGGCAAACCCCTCTGCAAACCACGCCGCAAATCAGCCTTCGAATCGCGACACGAATCGGCCGGAACGTCGGAATGCGAATCGCCGCAAGAGTCCGCCTGCGAATCCCCTTCCCAAACGGCCCGCATGTCGTGCTGCAAATCGGTCGCAGAATCGCCGGGAAAACCCGTCCGCATACCCCCGCGCGAACCCCTTTAGGAATCGCCCCGGGAACCGTCCCCAGAACGGTTCGCACCGTGGTTCGCGGAGCGTCGCTTTGAGCGGGTGTTGGAGGGCCTAACAGAAAGTATTTCGGCTACTTAGACCAGTTCTGGCCTGCCCAAATATCGCAATCGCTGGTTCGGGCCGGTTCTGCCTCACTTCGCGCCTGGAAAGCCGCGCGGTTGGGCGTCCCAGTCTGACCTTCAGACCCGCTTGTTCCGTGGTTGCTTCCGTCTACCGGGTGACGATGACCTTCCGGATGGCTTGGGCTTGTGGCTTGCGGCTGCCGCTGGCGTCAGCGTTCGGCTGCGGGCACGAATTCCGCGGCGGTCAAGCCTTTGGGGGGTCTGCTGCTGCCAACTGCAACCTGTCAACTGGCAACTCGCGGCCATGCCGCGCGCGCGCCCAATCCGGTTAGCGTCTTCGGATTTCCAGAATGGGGGCGGCGGCCCCATTCGTTGTGGCCGCGTGTAGTTCGAGCTATGGGAGCGTGGCGCGTCAACGGAAAATCGGACCGATGTCTTGTTGCCTGCTTTCGGGAATCGGCAGATTGAACATGTACATCTGGTTGTCTTTCGCCCTGGCTAGGACGAGGTAGCGGCCGGCGCGCGTGAGCGCGCTGACCGGCAATAGCGTGTACCCCTGCGATATCCATTCCGGCTGAGGCAGGTCGAGGATCCATGAATCCTGGTCCGGGCTGAATGCCAGGAACTGAGCCTTTCCTGTTGCACCGCAGTCGGCCAGGATATAGACCCTTTGAGCGACAGGGTCGGCAGCAAGCCGGCACATATGAATCCGCCCCTTGCCTGGGAGTCTCACCGGGCGATTCCATGCGTTGGCACGGACATGGTATCTGATGAGCGACCGGTCCACCGTCAAAGCGTAGAGACAGTCATCAAGAAACGCAACTTCACCTGCGTTGCCGCATGTGTCGCCAGGCCCGAGTGAGCTTCCCGAACCCGGGTGCCACGAGATGATGCTCCATGTGTCTTTGCTGATTGAGTACCGATAGAAACTACTGTGGGCCAGCACGTAGAGGCCGTCGGCACCATCCCAGCAGACGCCGCCGGCGAGGTCCGTCTTGATTCCCAGCCGTCGCGCGGGGATGGTCGGGTAGCTCGTGACGTCCCAGCGCTTGGCCGCGATGTCGTACTTCATCAGCGGGCCGGAGTCGTTCAGTTGGCAGAAGAAAAGCGAGTCGCCGACCACAGTCGCGCCGCCCAACGTGGGACGTTCATACAGCATGGCCTGCAGGTACGGCTCGAAACGCGGCAGGCTGGTCCACGTACCGCTGGGAAGCGTGCAGGCCATGAACAGCGTCATGAACGGCATGCCAGCTTCGTCCAATCTCCCGGGGTTTCGGACGTATATGGTACCGCGGTTGTCGCCGGCGACTACGAAGCCCCCGCGCACCGTGTTCCTGGGCACCGGGTACTCGCCCGGCACCGGCTGCCAGAACTCGCCAGCGACCGTAAACGGAACCCGAAGCGTGTCATTCTCCGGTACTTGGTCGCCGCCGAAGCGCATCTGTACCAAGAACGTCAGCGTGTGCCGGCCCGGCCGCAGACGGACCTCCGGGCTGCTCTTGTACGGCGTGCGCCAGCGCTGGTGCTCCCTAAGCAGCACGTCTTCGTCAGCCTCTCGACCAACTTCGAACTTGACGGGGACGTGGCCAAAGGCAGGGAAATCCACCCGTTGGGCGCCAACCTCGACACCATCCAGCAAAGCCCACACCGTGCCGGGTTCTAGTTCGTCGCCTCGGTTCTGGACCATAACCGTCGCCGAGATAGAGGTGGACGGCGGAACCACTTGGTTCGGCAGTGGGTCGAGCGACTGGACGAGCGCCAAATCGGTCAGAAAAAGCGGCCAGTGTTGGGGATGCTTGACGACTACGTCATCTATGCACCAGTATCGGAGGTTGGTGGTGTCGTAGACGTGCGCGACCCACGCGAACAGCACCCGATGCGCATACCTGACGGGCGACGGGATCGGTATTTCATCCCAGCCGACGAAGTCCTGATTACCGTAGTCCCGGATCACGACCCAGTGACTGTCTCCGTAGGCAGACGCAAGAATCTGACACCGGGCCATACACGTTTCTCCTGGGCCGGGCTGGCCGAAGCGCAACAGCGTCCTCACGTTGAGCGACTCACCGCACGTATCGGCAAGCCAGTAAACCCTGCTGAAAAGCGTGTCCCAGGATTCACCGTTGGAGTTCCACTTCAGGCAAAGATATGAGCTATGGTTGGGTTGGCGGGCCTCACGGCCCCAAGGTCCGGTTCCTGCCGCCATGTGACACCAGCCGCAGGGCGTGGCATGCCGCTGCCAGGCTGTGTTCCTGCGAAGGCGCAAGCTCTGCTGCACAGCCCAGCGCGGGAACAGAACGTTAAGCGCGACCGACACGACCAGTATTCCTGCGATCGTGCCGGCCGTCCACATCCAGACCGGATTCCTGTTGATCTGTTTGAAGTCAGTCATCGTCGGACGAGTGGTCGAGTCACCTATGCAGTCGCCGAGACTCCCACGCAGATTGCTGCGATACCCATGCGCATTGTCACTTGCCGTCCGGCGCGAGCTTCAGAAGAGGGAATCGGAGTATCTTGCCACCCGGCATTGTGCCTCCGAATCCGGGCGGAGTGACGGGCGGACGCTTGACGCTGCACGACGCTTGCGCATAACGGCCGCTACTCGGCCAGGACGAACTTCCTCGACAGGCCGTCCTGCCCGGTCTGGAGATAGCAGAAGTAGCTGCCGGCCGGGACCGGCTTGCCGGCGTCGTCGAGGCCGTTCCACGCGACCGAGCCGCTTCCGGCTGAAACGGCGCCGGCGAAGAGCGTGCGGACGACTCGGCCGGACAGGTCTATCATCCTTATATGTCATACTGGATCCATGCAGTACAATTGTAGGTCGCTGATGAAAGACGGAGATTGTGATGGCCCCGCCGGGAAGAAGACCATGTCACCCTCGTGGTTCGACCACTTCGCTCAGATCGTCTCTCCCGGCAGTAATGGTGCGGAAGGTTCAATAGTGAGCTGTCCTGCCGCGACCGTTGCGACAAGGACCGATATAAGGCTAACTGCCCACCAAGGCCACCACCCTCTCGCTACCCCTGAAAGGAGACAAGAATGCTTTACGTCGGTATCGACTGGGCTGTAGAAAACCACACCGTCACGCTGCTGACCCAACCCGGCAAGGTCCTCGAGTCGCTGGTCATCGCCAATACACTCAAGGGCTTTCTGACTCTGCTGGATGCCATCCGCCGCCATATCGGCAAGGACAAACCCGCGCCGTCCCCCAATGACGTGCTGTTCATCATCGAGGACCGGAATCAGCGGCTGGTGGACTTTCTTCTGGCCCAGGACTTCATCGGCTACCTGATGGAGCCCAGCCGGATGCCCGGCTACCGTCTCCGCTACCGCTCCTCGGGCAACAAGACCGACCCCGATGATGCTTTCATCATGGCCGACGTGCTCTGCCGGGATCGCGACCAGTTGCCGACCATCAGCCCGATGAACGCTACGGTGCAGACATTGAAGACGCTGCTGATGGATCGAGAAGGCTTTGTCCGGGACCAGACCCGGCTCATCAACCGACTGACGGCCTGTCTGCGGCAGTACTACCCGGAAGCGCTGGAACTGTTCAGCGACGTTGCCGGCAAGACCGCGCTTGCGTTTATTGCCGCCTATCCGGACTTTGCCGCAGCGCACCGGCTCAACCGGGAGCAGATCCAGCAGTTCCTGACCGAGCATCACTGCCCCCGGACCAAGCGGCTGGAACGGATAGTCGAACTCTTGGCCCAGGAGCCGATCGCCGCACCCGCGGCGGTGATAGAAACCAAGCGGCGGCTGGCTTTGCACATCATCCAGCAGTTGCAGGGGGTCCAGGCGACCGTGGCCGAGTACGACGCGGAGATACAGCGAATCGGCACCGAGAACGCAGAGGTGCAGCGTTTCAGGGGGCTGCCCGGGGCCGGACCGCAGATTGCCGGCGGCCTGTACACGCTCTTCGGCGACGACCGGACGCGATTCAAAAGTGCGATGGCGGTGCAAAGTCTTGTGGGCACTGCGCCGAGGACGATCCAGAGCGGCAAGATGCGCGTGGTCTGCTTCCGTTTTGGCTGCAACGGGTTCTACCGTACCCAGGCGCAGCAGTTGGCGTTGAGCGCGTTGCGGATGTCGGCCTGGGCGAAGCAGTACTACCGGGGCAAGCGTGCCGAAGGCAAGCGCCATCAGCATGCCCTGCGTTGTCTGGCGAACCTGCTGATGAAGATAGCGTTTGCCATCTGGCGCGACCAAACCGTGTACGACGAAAACCGCCATCTCGCCCAAATCATGCGCCACCAGCTAAGGCAGAAATCAAGCATGGCTTGACATAGTGGGTCTGA
>CAIVTL010000082.1 GCA_903908785.1 Caldifarciminota bacterium
AGGTGCTGGAGACGCTCGCCGACCCCGACATTGTCCAGCAGGGCGACTTCGGCGAGTTGCTGGCCATACGGGAATACCAGGAACTGAAACCGGGACGGTTTGCGGTGGTTGTCTACCGCGAAACCTGCCCTGATGACGGGTTTGTCCTCACTGCCTATCTGACCGACAGGCCCTCATCGAAAAGGAGAGTCATATGGAAGCGGTGAAGATTCTTGAGAAACCCGGCACGCTGGAGTGGAACTACGACGCCGAAGCGGATGTTCTATATCTCTCCCTCGGCTCACGGCGGGCGGCCGAGGGCGTGGACGTAGGCGAAGGCGTGGTCGTACGCTACGACCCGGAACAGCGCGAGGTCGTCGGCCTGACGGTTATCGGCATGCGTGCGAAGCTACTGAGAGGCCTGGGCTCGGCATCCGAGTCCGAACCGGTCGCAGTCCACGACCGTCCGCGCAAACCAAAGGGCCGCAAGCCTTGAGCCGTGGTCGGTGCATTGTCCGCCGCGCACTGTAGCCGTAAGCCGTGAGCCGTAGGCTGTCAGCCGTCCCGCCCCGCCGCCTTGACTTCCCGTCCCGAATTGGTACGCTTCGCCTGATGGTGACCCCCGAATCCCGCCCAGCTTTGACGGGAGTAGAATTGCTTATTATGAGTCCCCGGAATTACCCTACATCTGGACACAGGAGACGTGAACAATGACCACCGTAGCCGGAATCCGAATTCTCGAGCAGGCTGCAAATGCCAAAGGCGACCTCTTCGGCCGGCTCATGTGCGATCTCTTCTGCGCGCTCGGGTACGACAACATCCGACTGAACGTACAGAAGGCCGGGCGCGAGATAGATCTGACTGCCGAACACCGAACTGAGTCCCGGTTGGCCATCGCAGAATGCAAGGCGACCGCAGAAATGACCGGTGGCGACGACCTCAACAAATTCGCCGGCGTTCTGCAAGTCGAGCGGGCAAAGCTAAAGGACCGGACCATCACGGGCTACTATGTTTCCCTCTCGGGTTTCAAGGAAACGGCTGTGGAGCAGGAGAAGGACGCGGGAGGTAACCGTTTTGTCACCATGAACTGGACGCGAGTCGCTCAGGAATTGGTCAAAGGACGCATCGTCGTGTCACCGGAACTGGCCATGGAACGCGCCGGCCGGTGTGCTGCGCGGGCGGGGCTTCGTGCCAAGCCTCTGGAGAACCTGGACCTACTCGCACATGAACTAGGGTGGATTTGGGTCGTGTACTTCCAGAGAGGACGACAGCGCACGCACTTCGCGTTGATCCACGCAGACGGTGAGGCTCTGGCTCCGGGGCTCGCTCAACGCGTCATTGACGCCGACACCCTGGCGGGCGGGCATCTTGGAGAGCTCAAGTACCTCGATCCTGGTCTTGAGGCCGGCAGCACAGCGGAGCAGGTCTTGATGGCGCGCGCCAAATACCTCGCCTACCTTGCCGCCGAATACGGTGTTCTTACTCTGGAAGGCCTGCCAGCGGACCAGGAGTTGGGCTCGCGCACCCTAAACCTAGAACACATCTACGTGCCGCTGCACCTTGAACCTGCCAGCGTCCCAGTTGAGGCCCCTCCGGAACCGCGCAGGCCGGTCTCGGAAGTCGAGACGAAGGCAACCAGGCAACTAGTAGGCGAGGTACTGGCAAGTAATATTCGTCTCGCTGTCCTTGCTGCTCCCGGTGGCGGGAAGACAACGCTAATGAAGCGACTCGTCACCGCGTATGCATACCCGGAGCGTCGCACGAAAGCAGAAGATGGCCTGCCCGAACGTGAGTGGCTACCACTGCTGGTCAGGTGCCGGCAACTCGGCGCCAGCCCACGTACATCGATCACGGACTTGCTTCACGCCATTCCCCGCTTGGCTGAGATGAACGAACTCGCGGATGCATTCGTCGCAGTCGTTGATGATGCTCTTCGCTCTGGAACCGTCCTGTTGCTTGTCGACGGGCTAGACGAGATACCCGACGAGGGCCAGCGCGTGGCATTCGTGAAGCAGTTGCGGACATTTCTTGCCACGTATCCCAGCATCGGCGCCGTAGTCAGCTCACGAGATGCAGGGTTTAGGGTAGTAGGGGGAGCACTGAACTCGACCTGCGCCCTGTACCGAGTATCTGAGTTGGATGACAACGACATAAAGGCACTCACGGTTGCGTGGTACAGGGAAGTCGTCGGCGACCGTCCCAGTGTCATAACTGACGCCTCTCGCTTGGCGGATGCAATCGTGCAGACTGATCGCGTCCGGCAGTTGGCGAAGAACCCCTTGCTGCTCACGACATTGCTGCTGGTCAAGCGATGGGTGAGTCAACTGCCCACAAGGCGTACCGCCCTGTACGCGAAGGCGATCGAGGTGCTCCTGATGACGTGGAATGTTGAAGGACATGAGCCCATCGATCTGGAAGAGGCCATCCCGCAGCTAGCCTTTGTCGCCTACGCGATGATGAAGGAAGGCATCCAGCGCATCACACTCAGCCGCCTTACACAGATTCTAGCTTTGGCACGGAAAGAAATGCCAGAGGTCCTCGGGTACGCGAAACAGACAGTCGGCCAGTTCATTCAGAGCGTCGAGTTGAGGAGCAGTCTCTTAATGCTCAGTGGACACAAGATCGAGGGTGGGACCATACAGCCGACGTACGAGTTTAGGCACCTCACATTCCAGGAGTACCTAGCGGCGCGCGCGGTCGTCGATGGCTTCCATCCTGGCCGCGTTAGAACCGACACGATCCTTACCGTTCTCGAACCGCATCTTGCGAACCCACAGTGGCGAGAGGTGATCCCACTCGCCGCAGTACTCGCGGGCAGGCAGGCGGAGGTGCTGGTCGATCACCTAGTAAAGCGATGCGAAGTGGTCCAAGAGAAGGGCACGGTGCCGCGCCGCAAGCGCAGCACGGCCGCAATCCTAGGGCAATGCATCATAGACGAAGTCCAGGTGTCTCCCTCTCTGCTCTCCAAGTGCTTCCTGTGCCTTGCGGTCCGAGGGCGGGCAATCGATGACATGATACCCGCTCTGGCTTTGGGCAAATATGGCGGGCTCATGCTCGAGGTGCTCATGAGCGAGTTACAGGCCTGCAACAAGAGTATTTCTGACGTCGGAAGCGTGCTAAGCAGGGGACTACTCGCACGCGAACTGGGGTGGTCGGGCCGATCGGGTTTCCCGGACGCTGTCGTCGAGCGATCTCGCGTCTTGCTCACGAGTGATGACATCGTCACCCAAACCAAGGGCGCGCTAGCGGTCATGAGCCTGGCATTCTACCAGCACCAAGAGGGGCTCCCCGGTTCATCGCAAGCCTCACTGCTGAGTGCGACCGCAGACGACTTGCTTCGTCTACTTGGCCGGAGAGAGGAGTACACCAAGTTTGCTGCAGCATGGGCTCTGGCTTGGATTGGCACTTCGGGGCTACTCACACAAGACCACGCGAGACGAGCGCTAGACTCCCTATTCGCGGTCTGGAGGAAGGCCAAGAACTCCCATACGCGAAGGGACGTGGCTTGGGCAATCACTCGCCTTCCCATCATGGACCGTGACACCGCGCCGGTACGCGGTCAGTCCAAGAGCGGAGTCGCCTTTCTCAAGCAGCAACCGATCCCCAGAATGGACGACCACGGCAACCGCATGATGAGCACTGCGGCCCGCATCATTGGCTTCTACTGGGGAACGCCGTGGTCGGACGACGAGATACGTGCGTGGCTGGCGGCCAACCGCGAACCGGACTTCTCTAGCCCGATATACGATGCACTTGGAATCAAGAAACCCGCACCGGTAGAGGACCCGCTGTCCCCGAAAGAGTAGTTCGCACTGACTAGCGGACTATCGGGGACGGCGGACCATCGGGGTCGGTAGCCGTTTTCGCCTCACCCTGACAGCTTGCAGCTAACAGCTGACAGCCAGCGATTGCGGTACTTCATTGGCCGGTTCCGCTTCGCCGCTGCCTGAGCCCGCGCCACAGCGGGAAACTCTGTCCTCGAAGGAGTTACGGCGGCTAGTCGCCGGACTTGCGGTCGCGGGCAATGGACGCCTGGGCGCGGTCGGCTTCGTCCGCCACGGGTGCACCGTTTATCCAAAGCTCTGATTCGGCCAGGTCAATCATGTCGGTCCAGATAACCGCATAGCCAGAGTCGTCCGCCCGGACCCGACGGAACGCCGCCTCGTCCTCAAGCGGCGCGAACACCTCGCTATCAAGCAGCGGCTTGCAGTCATAGACCTTCGTCACGCCGTTGTCGAACTCAACGAGAAGCATCTTGCCGGCGAGTGGCCGCACTGCCTTCACTTTCGGATAGGACTCAACCGTCGCCATGCTAGTCCAGCCCCGGCAGCAGCTTGTACTCCTGGGTCTGCCACATCCTGGCCATCTCGTCGCGGTACCGCTCTGCCCAGTCCCCGACCAGCCGTTGCGCGCGCACGGGCAGGTCACCCTCAATCATCTCAAGAGTTGAAACCTCGAACACGCCGTTGAACTCGCCATACACAGCGTGGAAGTGCGGCACTCCGTGCTCGCGGAAGTACATCTTCACCGTGATACCATAAAACCTGGCAATGACCGGCATACTCAATTGATAGCGCAAACTGGCCCGAATGTCAAGAAGCAACGCGCCCAGTGCCGCTGCGATAGCGCCGCTTCGCGGAAATCCCAAATCCCAAACCCCAAAGCCCGCGAGGCGCGGGAAACACCAAACTCCAACTCTAAATCCCAAGTCTGAGGCGGGAATCTGTAATCTGCGTAATCTGTGGATTCTCCTCTCGGGGTTCGCACTTCTGCATTCTGGTCTCTGACTTCTGCCTTCTGACTTCTCCTTCTCCTCTGCCCCGCCCATTGG
>CAIVTL010000083.1 GCA_903908785.1 Caldifarciminota bacterium
CTCGCTCTTCGCATCTACGACGCGCAAGGACGACTTGTCCGTTCGCTCTCCTCCCTCCTCTCTCCTCCCTGCTCCCTGACGTGGGACGGTAAGGATAACGCCGGCCACGCCCTGCCTTCGGGAGCATACTTCGTTCTCCTCCGCGCCGAAACCCAGCACGCCACCGTACGTATCATCCTGCAGCGCTAGCTCGTTCATCGTTCTTCGTTCCTGGTTCTTCGTTCTTCACTCTTCGTTTCGCCTCCGCACTTCTGACTTCTAGCCTCTAGCTTCTGACTTCTGCCTTCGTCCCATCCCCTGCTTCGTTCCTCGTTCTTCGTTCTCTTCCTGCTTCATCCTTCATCCGTCCCCCTTTTTCATTTCCCCTTTCCACTTTCTACTTCTCCTCTTTTGACTTTCCCCTTCCCCACGCTAGTATCCTCCCCGATGGACTTTGGCAGAATCTGGGCCGAGATTAACCTGGACGCCCTGAACAACAACCTCAATGAGGTCCGCCGCGTTGCCGGCGACTGCAAGGTCATGCTGGCAATCAAGGCCGATGCGTACGGCCACGGCCTGCGTGAAATCGCACAGGAAGTCGCCGACCGCATCGACATCTTCGGCGTGGCCAGCACCGACGAAGGCATCACCCTCCGGCTCGGCGGCATCAAGAACACGATTCTCGTCCTCTCGCCCATTCCCTATCACGAAATCCCGGCCCTGTTCGAACACGA
This sequence comes from Caldifarciminota bacterium, assembly GCA_903908785.1. GTDB lineage: Bacteria > Hydrothermota > Tepidihabitantia > Tepidihabitantales > Tepidihabitantaceae > UBA2258. The sequence continues at coordinate 714 of CAIVTL010000083.1, forward strand.
CCTGACCCCGTCGGTCACTGAAACCGAATTCGGCCAGCGCCTGTCCGCAGAAGCAGTCCGGCGCGGCGCAGCCATCGACTTCCACGTCGAGGTCGACAGCGGTATGGGTCGGACCGGTGTTGAGGTGGTTACGGCGGGGCGCTTCGTGGCCGGCGTCGCCGGCCTCCCGGGTCTGGAGTTGCGAGGCGTGTTCACCCACTTCCCGGCCGCGGACTCGGACCTCGACTTCACCCGGCACCAACTCCAGGCCTACGAGAAACTGATGATTCGCCTGGACCGGCTCGGGCTTTCCGGGTACCTGCGCCACTCGGCCAACTCAGCCGGGTTCCTCAACCTGCCCGGCTCCCGCTACGACCTCATCCGTCCCGGGCTCATCATCTACGGCATCCTGCCGGACAGCTTTCAGTCGGGATACCGCACGACGGAGCTGAAACTCGCCCCGGTCATGAGCCTGCGCAGCCGGATTGTCAACCTGCGCGACATCGCCGCGGGCCGGTCCATAAGCTACGAGCGCAGCTACTTCACCCGACGTGACTCCCGCATCGCGGTCATCACCGCCGGCTACGGCGACGGCTACCCCTGGTCGCTGAAGAACCGGGGCAAGGCCATACTCCGCGGCAGCCGCGCGCCGATAGTCGGCAACGTCACCATGGACCTGACCATGCTCGACGTCACCGACATCCGCGACGCGCAGATTGGCGACACCGTCACCCTGCTCGGCTCAGCCGACGGCGACACCATCGCCGCCAACGAACTCGCGGCCTGGGCCGAAACGATTCCTTATGAGATTATCTGCCGGGTCAGCCCGCGCGTCCCTCGCGTCTACCTGCGCGGCGGCAAGGTCGAAAAGACCCGCACCCTGCTCGACCACTACAACCATGACTGAGGATAAAGATATGAATCACGAATCCGAAGCGACGACATTCAGCGCCCACATCTTCCAGCTTGCCACCGCGTCTCTCGTCTACATGGGCGCGGCCAGGTTGCCGGGAACCGACAAGATTGAAGTCAACCTGCCGCTCGCCAAAATCACAATTGACACCCTCGACATGCTGAAGACCAAAACCGAAGGCAACCGCACCGCCGACGAATCCGCCCTCCTCGACGACGTCCTGTACCAACTCCGGTTAGCCTTCGTCAAAGCCGAGTCCGCCCCCCCGGCGGAACCCGCGAGCCAGCCGGCCGACAAACCGGCCTCCTGACTCCGTCCCCACGCTCCTCGCCGCCGTCGACCGGCAGCGAACAACGGGACCGCAAGCTCCACTTCTCCGCCCCCGCAGCCCAAGTATGCCCACACAACCACTGATGCGCCGGCCAACGCGGCGCTCAGCGCTGTCCCAGCCCAGACGCAAGCCGAGGCTCCGTTCAGCCAACCCGCAACCCGTAACTCGCAACCCGCAACAGTCTAGCACACAACTACAGCTTCCCCCAAGGCTCGCCGGAAAGCTCATCGCAAAGCTTGGCACAAAGCTCAGGAGAAAGCTCATTCAAGGGCTCATTTGAAAGCTCATTTCAATACTCAGATCGGTGCTTCGCGCATTGCTCGTCAACCTGCTTCTCGCACTGCTTCGCTCATTCCTTGTCGCATTGCTCGCAAAGTAGCTCGGCTCATTGCCCGGTTCAAACCTCGCGTCAGAGCCCGTCTCAGATCTCAACCTCAGCCTTAACCTCAACCTCATTCGGAAGCCCGGTCGAAGGCAGCGGGGAGGGCGACCCCTACCCCTGAATTGCCCGCGACCAGACATGACTTAACCCACTTCCTAACTGGATGTTACATCATATATGTAAGAACTATTCAGCTATCAGTTCGTGTATTGTCCTAGGCAGGCCAAATCGCGGGGCTACCGGAACCCGACTACTCTTCCCTCCGCCATCTTGCGCGTGCGCCCCTGTGAATCACCTGCGGTATCCCGGCCCGAATCCGCAACCAGGCGTATCGGGGACGGCAACCACTCTCGCTTCACACGAATCCGCGCGGCTGCACCGCGAGTTCAGGGCTGTGAGTTGCGGGTTCGGGCGAGGCCGAGCGGCCCAAACCCGCTCGGAGGAAAGAATCCCAAAGCCCGCGCCCCACGGGAAGTTCCAAGCACAAACCCCAAATCCCGCGCACTGCGAGTAACCAGTCTCCGGGTTGCATTTGGCACTGGTCGAACCCGAACTCCTGGCCGCAGACTCCCGCGAGCCGTGAGCCGCAAGCCGTCAGCAGTTCCGCCCCGAGAACCGAAACAGGATTAACCACAGAGGGCATAGCGCGGCCTCAGAGGTCGCAAGTCAAAGGTCAAAAGGCAACTGTCAAAAGTCAAGACGCCCCGAGGAGGAATCCGGTCCGAAGACCGTCGTCAAGTGCCACCATAGGCGACGCCACGCTCGGGTTCGGGTCGGGACTCAATCTGTGTCCATCTGCGTTCATCTGTGGTTGATCCTCTCCGGTCTTCGGCGTCCCGGCCCGGAATCTGTGCAATCTGCGGAATCTGTGAGGTCCTGAGAGATTCCTCCACTCCGCTTCGCTCCGGTCGGAATGACATGGTGGGTCTTGGCGTTCTCGGCGGTTCTCTTCTTCGTCTCCGCAGTTCTGCATTCTGGTCTCTGAATTCTGCTTTGCCCGAGCCCGGATAATCTGTGTAATCTGCGTAATCTGTGGATAGTCCTCTCCGAGTCCGCGCTTCTGACTTCGCTATTCTGACTTCTGCTTTGTCCGAACTCTGACCATCTGCGGATAATCTGAGAGACCTTTCTACTCCGTTTCGCTCCTCTCAG
>CAIVTL010000084.1 GCA_903908785.1 Caldifarciminota bacterium
GACATCTGTCCGGCTATCCGTGTTTATCGGTGGTTCATACTGTCCGTTTCGTGGCTTTCGTGACTTCGCGGCGTCCGTGTCGGTTCGCGGGCCTGCCATCGGCGCTTGACCGGTTCTGGCGAGATGCTATAATCTAATCCTGACAAAGTCAGCCGGATTTGTCCGGCTGAGCGCAGTAGTATGCGAAACAAACAGAGGAGGAAGTGTATGCGCAGTATCGTGGTTCTGACGCTGCTGGCAACGGCGCTCGCGATTGCCGTGCCCATGCAGACTATGACCGTGCTTCCCGACGACGGGAAGGTTCTTCCGTCGAGCCCGCAGGTCGGCTCGGGCCCGAGCCGGCAGGCCCGGTTTACCATCGGCACCGTCGACACGGTCGGCGGCACAACCTATGACTGGGGCGCGAACGGCCCGGCGCTCCGAATGCTGACGCGGACCCCCGGCAGGGGAGTCCACGTCCTGTTCATGTACTCGCTCGAGACGTCGAATACCGCGTTCCCTGACCGCAACATGCGGTACAACTTCTACGACTACGGCCCGCGCACCTGGAACTGGGTGGACCCGGACTTCATGCAGTCGGGCGTCAACACCTTCTCGTACCGGACCGGGTATGGCTGCATGGATGTCGACACCAACGGCAAGGCCATCATTTCCGCGCACCACTCCACGGGTTCGGGTACCGCCGACATCGCTCCGGTACTTGCCCGCGATGCGGACGTCGGCGCCGGAATCTTCGAATACGCCCCGGGGGAGTCATCGGCGATTAATAACTACGAGTGGCCATGGGTCGGCGTGAACATGAACGGTGCCTACCAACTGGCGATGATTGACGCGAACAACCAGAACAACCTGTTCTGGAGCCGTTCCACCGAGTGGAAGACCTATGATGCCGCGGTGAGCCTACCTTCGCCGCAGCCCGAGCCGCTGTTCCCGGACCACAATATGACGACCTCCAAGGTCCCGGGTTCGAACAAGCTTTGCGTATCCTGGGTCGGGTCCGCGGAGGCCGGTTACCAGCAGGACCCGGGCTTCTACCGTGAGTCTCCCGACGGCGGTGGCAATTGGGACCCGCCGGTCGACATCGGGTTCCCGCCGGCGTTCACGCCGGGCTCGGAAACTCTGCCTTCTTTCCACATCACTTCGCTGTTCCCGATGTACGACAAGAATGACAACCTGCACATCGTCGGCAACGTCGGGCCGTATGTCCGTGATACCAACTGGATTCTGCCCGGCCAGATATGGCACTGGTGCGCGGCCAATCCCGACACGTGGAGTCTCATCCGTATCGCTGCGCCGGAGTCGTTGAACGCCGCCGTCGGTTACAACGCGATGATTTGCGACCGGCCGAGCCTGGGCGAGGACGAGTGGGGCAACCTGTTTGTCGCCTGGGAGGAGTTCGACGGAGTGAACGTCGAGCCGACGACGTCGCGCGTGCGCGGCGACATTTGGTATACATCCTCGACCGACAACGGCATAACCTGGGCCACTGAAACGAAAATCACCGATGGCGGAGAGGTTTCGTACCGGTTCCCTTCGATACTGAGCCCGATTGGCGACACGGTTATGGTTGCGTACCTGATTGACCAGATTGCCGGGTTCTTCCTCTATGCCGAAGGGCCGGCCACGAGCAACCCGGTGGTGGTTCAGAAGTGGGCGAACATGTACGCGCCCGGCGTCGAGGGGCCGAAGAGCGTTCCGCCCGGCCGGATGGACATCGCGGTTAGCCCGAACCCATTCGGCCGCAGCACGCGGCTCTCGTACGCGGTGCCGCGGCGCGGCAACGTGTCCCTCACCGTCTTCGATGCGGCGGGCCGGACCGTGCGGACCCTGGCGAGCGGCCGGAGCGAGCCGGGACGGTTCAGCGCGGTCTGGGACGGTCGGTCTCAGTCCGGTGCGATGGTGCCGAATGGCGTGTACCTGTACCGGTTTGCGTTTGAAGACAAGCGCATGACCGGTAAGGTCACGCTGACCCGGTAGCAGCAAGCCCGGTCTGGTTTTCAGAGCGCCCGCTTCGGCGGGCGCTCTCGCTGTGCGGAACCGAGACAAGTCACGATGAAGGACAAAGTGGCAAGGACAAAGGACAAAGCAATCCGGAAAGGACGAAGTGGAAAGTCCGAGCTGTCCGGCCTTGGTACTTTCCTCTTGCTTTGTCCTTTAGACTTTGTCCTTTGCACTTCTCGCATCGGGTTTGACAGGAGCCGGTGGGCCGACTAAGCTTGAATAGTGACCCGAACATCAATGGCTGCATTCGTTCTGGCGGCGGGGCTGGTTTCCGTCGGCGCGGCCGCCGATTCGCTATTCGTGCCGAACCTTGTTGGTCAGGACATCTATCACGCGCACCGGGCGCTCAAGAAACTCGGACTGGTGAGCCGGTTCGAGCAGGTCGAGACCGATACGGCGGTCGCGTCAGTTTTCCTGGTCACTTCGCAGGTGCCGGATTCGGGAACGGCGGCCAAGGCGGGGGAGACGGTTGTGCTCAGGTTCAATCACCCGGGTATGTTGCGCTACTGGAATGCCTCAGTGATTCCGTTCCTGGGAGATTTCGAGAACACGGTCAGTTTCTACAAGGTGCAGAAGCCGCCGCGGCCGATAGCGATGGAGCCGGCCGGGTACCCGGTTGAGTTGAAACAGTATACTTTCAGTGGAGGAGCCGACGTGGAGGCGCTGGTGGATTTCGACGGTGCGGTGCTGGCGGCCCGGGTTGTGCGGTCTTCCGGGTATGCGGCCGCGGATTCGTCCGCATGCGCCGCGGCGCTACGAGGTTCATTCTCGCCCGCCGAGCACTATGGGCAGCCGGTGCGGGTCTGGTTCCCGCTGCCCTACCGTTTCCAGTTCAAGGAAGACAAGAGCCTGCCCGGCCCGGCGACACCGGGGCGGGACCCGACAGAACCCGAACGCTAGCCGGAAGCAAAAAGCCCAAGAACAAACCCTAAATCCCAAACCCTAAACCCCAAAACCAAACCCTAAACTCTAAACCCCAGCCCGACTCTAGGCCCTGCGCCTGACTCCTAACTGCTAACTGCTAACTCCTAACTCTCCTAGAACGGAATATCGTCGAGCTGGTCCTTGGGGACGTCCGGTTCCTCGGCCGAAGGCCCGGCGGCCTGCTCGGGCGCGAATTCCTGCTTGTCCAGGACCTGAGTCCGGGACGAGTAGATTTCAACCACGTACTTCTTCTCGCCGTCCTTGGTCTCCCACGTGCGGCTGCGGAGTTGCCCTTCCACCAGGACCGCCGAGCCTTTCCTCATTGTCTTGCTCAGCCGTTCCGCCGCCTGCCCCCAGAGATTGACCTGGAAGAATGACGCTTCACGCTTCCATTCGTCGGTCGCCTTGTCGCGCCAGACCCGGTCAACGGCAATCCTGAAACCGAGTACGGCCGCGCCCGACGGCGTATAGCGCAGGTCCGGGTCCATCGTTACCCGGCCGAGCAGCATCACGACGTTGAGGCTTCCCAGCCTCAAGGGTGTGCCCGGGTTGCGGGGTCCGCTGCGCTCGGGCTCAGGCATTGGGCGCCTCGGGGTTGGCCGCGATGGCCTCTGTCGGATAGTTCGGTTCCGGCGCGGCCGGCGCGGCAGCTTCGACCGGCGGCTTGGGCACCGGCTTGCACACGAACGCCATCCGCATCAGTCCTTCGCGGTGCCGCATTTCGTAGCGGAACTTCTCGGGTATCGAGGGCGGGCCGGAGAAGTTGATGTACACGTAGTTGGCTTCGTTGTGCTTCTTTATCGGGTAGGCGAGCGCCCGGCGCTCAATCTGTTCGTCCGAGACGGCGGTCGCGCCGCTGGCGGCGAGCAGTTCTTTGGTGTCCTGGGCGAGCTTCTGCACGTCCTTCTCGGCCAGGTCCGGGCTGACAATCATCGCGAGCTCGTAGCTATTCAAACGTCCTCCTCTGGTAATTGACGAATTACGATTGGCGATTGACGGAGATTTTCGGTCTGCATCTTACCTGAACTTGATGAGCAGGACGTCGCCGTCCTGCACCAC
>CAIVTL010000085.1 GCA_903908785.1 Caldifarciminota bacterium
AGTCAAACAGCAGGTAAGAGTGGCCGACGACGCCGACCTTGAGCGCGGAGCGATGGAAGACGGGTGACGGGAGACGCGTGACGGTCTTCGGTCCCCGGCCCGAGAACATGTGCAACGGTGAACCATCCTCGCGGGTTCTCTGGGCCGCGGCCGCCGCGGCCGCGCGCGCGAGCCGAAGGGCCTTCCGGACATCGTCTCTCATTTCTCGCCTCTCGTCTCGCGCCACTGCCTCGTGGATGGCACGGCGGAACGCCTGCTCCTCGGTCAGAATCTGCTCATCCAGGATCGGCTCGACGACCACGGGCAAGGAGTCAAATACGGCCCTGGTCAGGTCCGGCAGTGCAATCGCCTTAGGGCAGCCGAAGAACCAGTCACGGGCAACACGAGTACAGACGATTCTCGGCAGGAAGAGAACATCGACCCGGTCCTTGAGGCTGGCCACGTGGCCGAGGAACGCCTTGACCGGCAGGCAGAGTTCGGCCGGCGACAGCCGCACACCCATCTCGACCACCGGTCGGCTGGTCGGCTCGGAGAGTACGACTTCCCATCCCAGTTCGGTGAAGAACGTCCGCCAGAACGCGAAGTGGTGATACGCATGCAGGGCACGACAGATGCCGATTCTTTTAGCCAAGGGAGAACATGATAGAGAACGGCAGGCCGGAATCAAACTGCGCCGTCCGCGATTGACACCGAATGCCCCAAACCTACACTTGTTCATGCCCCGCATCGCTCTCCTGCTGTCGGCCCTGCTGCTGCTCGGTTGCCACCATTGCCTACGCTGTTCGGGAGTCGACGCCTCGCGGTCGGTGACCCGGTTCATCGCCGCCGACGGCCCGCCGGTGGAAGTCGGTCGCTACCGTGACTTGCTTCGGATGCTGCCGGTCGCCGACCCGCTTACCGCCAGGGCCGGACCGTTGCGGGCCGACATCGAGGCCCACGAGCCGGTCCTGCGCCGGCTCGTGCGCGACCGCCTCGACATCAAGTCACCGCTTGAGTTCCAGTTCATGTACGTCGGGCATGACTCGGTGAATCAGCGGCTCATTATCCGCTACTTCGCCCGCGCCGCGACCGCCAGGGAAATTGCCGGTTGGCAGGCGCAACTCGTGTACTCGCTGCCGTCGCTCCGGCCGGTGCACGCGTACGTCCAGGCCGTGCCGCTGGAATAGCCCCTCCCGTCACATCGGGTGACGCCCGTCCGCTGCTTGACTTGCTGCGCGGTGTCGGTTACGATTGGCCGGTTCGGGGCGTGGCGCAGTTGGCTAGCGCACCAGCTTGGGGTGCTGGGGGTCGCCCGTTCAAATCGGGTCGCCCCGACTTACCGTGAAGCCCTGCCATAGAGGCAGGGCTTCTCGTTCCCGGGACCAGATGGGTCGCGGCGTCGGCGGGCAAGCCGCAATCGCGGACGGCGGTTCGAGTTGACACACCACCGGGTCAGCGTAACATAGTTAGGAAGAGTTGGAGCCGGGCCGGCGCTGCGCAGGGGCTGCCCGCCATGCAGGTGGCCCCGGGCCACGGACAGCAGGCAGCGACGACCGGGTGCAGATTATCGCAGACAAAGGAGGATAGATGTCCAAATTGCTGAGATTCGCGGTGGTTGCCGCCAGCTTGATGGCCTTTGGTGGGGCCGGGTGCAAGAAGAACTCCGCGCCCGATGCCCCTCAGGTTCAGGGTCCGAGCCTGGCCAAGCCCGGGGCAACCCTGACATTCGGGTTCACCAGTACCGACCCAGACGGCAACGATGTATGGTACATGGTCTCATGGGGTGACGGCACGCCGCTGGAGTGGTCTTCGGGCCGTCCGAGCGGCGGGCAGTACGTCCAGACTCACGTCTATCCCGACTCCGGGGCGTATTTCATCAAGGCGAAGGCGAAGGATTCCAACGAGGCCGAATCCGGCTGGTCGGACTCAATCCAGGTGGCGGTCGGGTATCTTCCGCCCAACACGCCGTTCCGTCCGTCCGGCCCCACCACCTGCACGACCGGCGTAGCCTATACCTATTCGGCGAGAGCCATCCACCCGCTCGGCGACAACGTGGCCTTCCAGATCTACTGGGGCGATACACTCGGAGACTGGGGCTACATGGTCCCGAGCGGCGATTTGTACACGACCACGCACGTATTTGACACGCTGGGCACGTACATGATTGCGGTGCGAGCGCGGGACGAGCGCGGACTCGTGTCCGGGTGGTCCGACTCGCTGAAGGTCACGGTCGGCCCGACGCACGGTGGCTCAGGCCTCGAGCCGCACGGCC
>CAIVTL010000086.1 GCA_903908785.1 Caldifarciminota bacterium
GCCGCTCAGGCTCTTCAGCGAGACGTGTTCCCGGTACATTCGGGCCCTCACTTCCGACAATTGCACCTGCATCTGCTCCGACGTCGAGACGAGATTCAGGACCAGTTCAACCGAATCGAGGCGCACCGCCGTATCGATGAGCGCGCTCCCGCCGGACAGGCGGAGTTGTCCAATCCGAATCGGCGGATACTGACTCCGGCCGGTCCCGCTCCTGCCCTGGCCGGGACGCTTCGAACTGATGAAGAACCTCGGTTCAACCGCACTTGCCGACGACGCCGAGAAACACCGATGCACATACGAAGCGACCGGGTCATAGGTCACGGTCAGCTTCTTCACCTTCAGGGAATCCGGCCCCAGTTTCAGCGCGAGGTCGGTAAACGTAAGGCTTCGTAGGATCTCCCCCTCAATCCGCCGGAACTTCACCTCGTACCCGACCAGCGGCCCGACCCGTATCAGGGCCTGGCTGAGCGCGTACCTGCCGACCGACGGCACGAGCAGTATCAGTGCTGCCAGAAGCAGTACCAACTGGACCAGCGCGACCAGCGCAATCGCGATTCCGAGCAGAATCCGCCGGAAGCTAGAAAGCATGGAGTAGCCCCAGGTAGAAGCGGCCCTTGTCCCCGGACGGCGGATTCCGCAAACGCTTACCCCAGTCCAGTCGGACCGGCCCGATTGGAGTCCTCACCCGGATGCCTGCTCCCGCGCTGTATTCGTAGGCTCGCATCCGGAAGTCCCAGCCCGCATCGCCGACGTCGACAAACCCGACCAGCCCGACCCATCGCAGTACATAGGGCGTGCGCAGTTCAACGTTGCCGTTGACCACGGTGGTGCCATAGCGGTAATCGCCCACGTTCGAATAGCCCGGCCCGATGGAACGGTCAGGATACCCGCGCAGCGTGCTCCTTCCGCCCAGAGTAAACGCCTCATAGTACGGCACTGCCACGGTGCGCCCGTACGGCCGAACGCTCCCGGCCATGCCGCGCACTGCCACCACGAAGTCCCCGCTTCCTGCTGTCTGGCTCCCGACCCCGGTCCCCAGCCGCTGAAACCAGCGTGCATCCGCGGTCAGGCGGTAGAAATCGTTGCTGCCGAGCAAGGGCCCGCCCGCGCCTTCGACTACCACCTGCACTGACAAACCCTGGCCCGGGTCAAAGATGTCGTCGCGCGTATCGTACTGGCCGGTCAAAGCCAGTGAATTGGTGATGCCGGACGACGTATCGGAAACCAGCCGGAGCCGGTTGGTCAGTCCGACCGTGAACTGGGGAACCAGGTTCCGGCTCATGCCGGTCTCGATACCGTATTCCCGCTGTCGCGTCGAGGGGTCCAGTCGCTCATATGTGAAGTAGGGATGGGTCTGGAAGTCGATCCTGGTCAGGACCAGATACGGCACCCGGTATGTACCATCAAACCCGAACCGGTAGTTGCTCTTCGAGAATGTCGGGCTGTACTCGCCGCCGATAACCAGTGTGTGGCCGGCGTTGAACACGTTGTCGTGTTCCCACTCGGCCGACACCAGCACCCGGTTGGGCGGAGTCTCCACCCCGGCGCCCAAGGCCACACCCCGATACGCCTGCTCGACCACGTCAAACCGGACCACAACAAGGGCAGGGCTCAGGGATCGGGGGGCGGGGTTCGGGGATTCGGGGCCTGCCCCCTGCCCGCTGTCCGCTATTACGTAGAACATCACCCGGTAGAACAGCTTGGTCGCATACAACCGGCGCTGCGCCTCCTGCATCCGCTTCTGAGAGAACCGCTCGCCGGGCCGGATTTCCGAAGCCCGCAGCACGGTACCGGTGCGGACCGTCCGGTTGCCGCGCACACGCACCTCGCTCACGTGGCAGAGCCGACCCTCGGCGATGTCAAACGAAAGCGTGGCGAGGGAGTCGGTGCGCGTAACCGTGTCTTGTACATGCACAAACGGGTAGCCGGAATTGAGGTAGTATGTCCGCAGTGCCGCAACGCTCTGGTCAAGCGCCGCCTTCGAGAAGAAGCGGCCCGGCCGTACCGCCAGTTGCTTCAGCAGCCGGTCGGTCCCGACCGAAACGTTGCCGGATATCGCAATCGCGGTCACCCGCGTGCGCGGCCCCTCGGCAACATGGAACGTCACCACCGGCAGCCGCCTTCCCCGCGTAACCTGCTTCTCAACCGCGACCGAATGAAACCCTTCGTTCTGGTAGAACAATTCCAGCGTCGCCACATCGTTGTTGAGCTGAATCTCGCTGGATGGCCGTTTGGCCCGCACCGTGACCAGTTGCGAGAGTGAGCGGGAACTGTAGGTCCGCATACCCTGGAACCTGACGGCCTCAAGCGTATCGCCGCTGTGAAGCTGGCCCGCCAGACACAGAAGCAGCACTGGAATCAACGCCTGATAATACCGGCTGGGCACCTGCTATTCAAGCCTGCCGGTCTACCCGATGCCTGAGGCACGAATTCAGCACCAGGGTACGGGGACACAGAGACAAGGACGAAGTAACAAGGACAAAGGACTAAGCGACCAGGAAAAGGCAAAGCGGGGAAACCGAAGCGGGTTCGGCCTTGATGCTTTCCCATTGCTTTGCCCTTTGGACTTTGTCCTTTCTACTTCGTTCGCCGTTCTCGGCGGTTCAATCTCGGGATTCGAGTTGACATCCGGCACCGGAGCGGATAATCTGACCCTGGAGAACCATCGTGAACCAGACTCAATACCAGCCGGTCAGGGCCCCGCGCGGCCCAAAACTCAACTGCAAGGGCTGGCACCAGGAAGCGGCCATGCGGATGCTGATGAACAATCTCGACCCCGAGGTCGCCGAGAATCCCGAACAGCTTATCGTGTACGGGGGCACCGGCCGCGCCGCCCGCAACTGGGAATGCTTCCATGCCATTGTCCGCACGCTCAGGAACTTGAGAACGACGAGACGCTGCTAGTTCAGTCCGGCAAGCCGGTCGCGGTCTTCCGCACCTGGCCCCATGCCCCGCGCGTGTTGATTGCCAACTCCAACCTCGTCCCGCACTGGGCCACCAAACCCTACTTCGACGAACTCGAGGCCGCCGGCCTCATCATGTACGGCCAGATGACCGCGGGTTCGTGGATATACATCGGCACCCAGGGCATCCTGCAGGGAACGCACGAGACCTTCGTCGCCGCGGGCCGGAAGCACTTCGGCACGCCCGACCTCGCGGGCCGGCTGGTCGTATCCGGCGGGCTGGGCGGCATGAGCGGCGCCCAACCCCTGGCCGCGACCATGGCCGGCGCGGCCTATCTCGGGGCTGAAGCAGACCCGGCCCGCGTTGCCCGGCGCCTGGCCAGCAAGAAGCCCCGCTACCTCGACGAGAGCATCCCCGACCTCGACAAGGCCATCGACCGGGCCCTCGACGCGAAGCACCACCGGCAGGCGGCAAGCATCGCCTGGTGCGGCAACATCGTTGACCTGCTCACGCGCCTGGTCGAGCGCAAAGTCGTTCCCGACCTGCTCACCGACCAGACCTCGGCCCACGACGAACTGAGCGGCTACGTGCCGTCCGGCATGTCATTCGAGCAGGCGATTGAACTCCGCCGCACCGACCCGGCCGCGTACAAGCAGGCCTCCTTCCGCACCATGGCCGAGCACGTCCGCCTGATGCTCGCACTCCAGTCCATGGGCGCGGTCACCTTTGACTACGGCAACAACCTCCGCGGCAAAGCAGTAGAAGGCGGCTTCCTCCCCGAGTCGGAAATCCGCAATCCTCCTTCCTCAATCGCCAATCGTCAATCGTCAATCGGCAGTTGGAGGTATCCCGGTTTCGTCCCCGCCTACATCCGTCCTCTATTCTGCCAGGGCAAAGGCCCGTTCCGCTGGGCCGCCCTGTCCGGCGACCCGAACGACATCGCGGAGACCGACCGGATTGTCTGCGACCTCTTCCCCGACAACGCCGCGCTTGTCAACTGGATAAGAAGGGCGAGCGCCGAAATACCATTCCAGGGCCTGCCCAGCCGCATCTGCTGGCTCGGGTTTGGCGAGCGCGACAAAGCCGGGCTGGCGTTCAACCTCGCGGTACGCGAAGGACGAATCAGCGCGCCCATAGTCATCGGCCGCGACCACCTCGACACCGGTTCGGTGGCCTCGCCCAACCGCGAAACCGAGGCCATGCTCGACGGCTCAGACGCGATTGCCGACTGGCCCCTGCTTAACGCCCTGCTCAACGTCGCCTCGGGCGCGTCGTGGGTTTCCATCCACCACGGCGGCGGCGTCGGCATCGGCTACTCCATCCACGCGGGCCAGGTCATTGTCTGCGACGGCACGCCCGCGATGGACGAACGCCTCAGGCGCGTGCTCACCAACGACCCCGGAACCGGCATCGCCCGCCACGCCGACGCCGGGTACGATGATGCCATTGCCGTCGCCCGCACCCAGGGCGTCAAGATACCAATGGGCCAGGACGACTAAAGGAGTCAGAATGCACAAACCAGAACTCAGAATACCCCGGTTCGCTGCTGTCTGTGGTGTGGTTTGGGGAATAGTCCTTGCCGCCGCCTTCGGCCAGGTAAGACAGTTGTCCCCGGCTGACGCGCTCCCCGAGGAGGACCAGCTCAGCTATCTTGTCCTCGCCGCGATTGCGCCGGATGCTGCCCGGAGCTACCTGTCGTCCGGTAACGCCCAATGCCGGGCCGACTACCTCGACTGGTTCTGGCGCAATCCTCCTCCCGGTCTGGTCTCGACTCTCGACTCTCGACTCCCGACTCCCGCCTTGTTCTACCGCCAGCGCGCGCTCCAGGCCCGGGGCTTCTTTGGCGCGACCGACCTGCTGAACGACGACCGCGTGCGCACCTACATCCGTTTCGGCCCGGCCCGCCGCGAGCAGTACCAACCGCGTGCCGTCGAAACCGACACCGGCCGCACCTACGTCAACCCGGCGGAAATCTGGTCATACGACTCCGTCGGCCGCCAGTTCGACTTCGTCCGGACCGGCACCGCGTACAAAGTGGTCGGCGAAAGCCGCTACGGCCCCGGCGCGGTCATGCCGTCGCTTGAGCCGGTTGACCTCGGCCGTACCGCGCCCGCGTTCACCAAGGACGCCCGGTCCCTCGGCCTTGAGATTTCACTCGGCCGGCTCGGCCAGCACGCGGACTCGGTCGAAGTCGAACTCGCCTTCGGAATTCCGCTGCGGGCAATCATGGCCGCGTTCCCATCCCAGACCCAGCCCCTCATCAACGTAGCGATTGACCTTGTTCCCCGGGACAAAGGCGCGCCCGCGCACCGCTCATCATGGGTGAGCTGCGCGATGCCGCCGGACACGGCCGCGGCGGAGTTTGCGGCCGGCCGCGAGGTCTTCAACCTGCCTGCCGATATCTACACCTTCACCGTCACGGCCGTCACCGCCGATGGCCAGACCGCGTCCCGCCGGGTTCAGAACCTGAACCTCATTGACTACGCCCGGAATGACCAGCCGGTTTCCGACCCGCTTTTCTACTCGCTCATTGACTCAGCCGGCCAGAGCCCGCAGTTCAGCCGACCTGACTGGGCTCGGGCCGTCCCGCTGATTGTGCCTCGGGTAAGGAGCGGACAGTCATTCTACGCCCTCTACGAAGTCTACCACCTCGCCACGGACTCGGCCGGCAACCACAACGCTGAAGCGACATATGAACTGGTCGCGCGCGAGACGCGGGAGAAAGCGGTCCTGCCTGTCCCGCGCCGCTTCATTGCCGGCACCGGTCCCACCGGTGTCGCGGTCGAGCGCATCCACACCATGGACCTAAGACCCGGCCCGTACCTGCTAATCTGTCGTGTGAACGATAGAAATGACGGCCACTCCGCCTCCCTGACCGCCGAGTTCGAAATCCTGCCGCGTCGCTAGCGCGCCCTGAGCGCGGCCTTCAAGAGTGCAAGTCCGAGTGCAGCGCCGGTGGCGAGCCACGTCCGCCACTCGCACAAGGCTCGACGTGGGACGAACGACTCTCGACTCTCGACTCTCGACTCTCCGATCTCGACCAACGCCAGCTTCGCCTCCTCGGCCACCACGATGAACGAATACTCCACCACGAACAGAACCAACACCGCGACACTGACCGCAACGCCGGGCCGCAGAACGACGAGCATGCCCGCAACCAACAGGAAGTTGCCGATGTAAAGCGGATGCCTGAGCGTGCGGTACGGTCCACTCACTACCCTCCGGCTCGCCCCGATTTCCCGCGCCCGCCCCTCAATCCCGATATAGCCTGAAGCCCAGAACCGCACTGCCAGCCCGACCAGCACAAACGGAACCCCGGCAAAGCACGACCCGAATGTCGGCCTTGCCAGCCAGAACAACCCGCCGAACGCAGCCAATCCGATGACCCCGCGCCAGCGGAACAAGAATCTACCGAGCACTCCTCAATCTATTAGATTCCCCGCACAGGTCAACCCCGAACGCGCAGCGCCCGTCGGCACCGAACCGACTACGCCTCCTGCGCCCCGCAACGCGGCCCGCATCACGCCGCGCCGAATGACCTGCGCCGACGCGCGGCACAGAGGTCGAGCGACCATGCACAACACCACGGCACACGCCGGGCTTGATGCAGCGTGAACCGGGAACCACATCAGAACCGCAGCAGC
>CAIVTL010000087.1 GCA_903908785.1 Caldifarciminota bacterium
GGCAGCCGACGAACCGGAGACTACGCTGACCAACTCTTCCACAGACCAAAATCGGTGAGACATTGCCCGATCATGGTGAGTTCTCCGACAGACTCCTAGCCCGGCTTTGAGGACTGTGTTCACCTTCTCCGCGGTGACCGTCTCCAGTGCCCTTTTCTCGGCGAACTCAGCGCTTGGGGCGTCGATGTCACACCCTACGACGACATAGAAACCACGCCATACTGTGTACTTGCGGTCAGCCACATTGCTCCTTTCTCGCGGATTCCGGGGACATCCTGCCTGACTCATTTCCGTCAAGGTCAGGTCTTGGTTTCATCTGGGCAGCATTGTCATTGGACGGGTCGGGCGCTAGTGCTCGGCCTTGATGTTGAACGGCGGCCGGTGCTTGCCGCACAGAGAGACTTCAACAATGTCGCGATTCGCCACTTCGGAGTCCCCCGGCATCTCTCGGTAGACAATCGTCGCCGTATCAAACAGCCAATTGACGGCTTCGGGGCGGCTCTTGCAGACGCCTGACCTCACCAGCCCGGTCTGCACTTGCGCCCCGGACCTGTGCGTTGACGGGCGTAAGTGCTGCTGTAGTCGGGTCAGTAGGTCAAAGGTGCGGCCCACATACAGGCACACTTTGCCGTCAAGCAGCGCTTTGAGCGACCCTACCCGGTAGTGTAGCAAGACATTCCCGCCTTTCGCGTGCAGGGACTGACTGAGCGTGTCGCCTAGGAGTCTCTTTGGCACCAGGAAAGCGTACACGCCGCCGCGCCCCATCACGCGCCCCAGGCTGTCCCAGTCCGCTAGGCGTTGCCCGTGCGGTCGTATGTCTGAGCACTTCAGCAGTCGCCAGCCCTTGGGAAACCCGCCGACCGCATCACTTATGGCTCGGTCGTTCAATTCAGTGCTGCGCATCGCGGTACTCCTTTCCGGGGATTTTGGAGACGTCATATTCCACTCCTTCCGCATCAAGCCCGGGCGGGGTTCGCGGTTCACCATCACGCGAAGCGTACCAATTCGGGCCGGGAAGTCAAGCTGGCGGGGCGGGGGATGCTAACCGCGAGGTGCTGCACTGCCAAACGTCTCGACAAGGGCCTTGAAGGTCTTGGGGGTATAGCGTTCCCAGTCTTCCTGGCGTACAAAGAGCGGCTTGTACGTAGTGTCGCCTGATTGGGTCGTTGCATCCTCGCACCATTGGCAGAGGCGTTCCCACTTGTGTGGGTCTTCAACGTCCTCGCGGCCTTTGGTTTCGATTATCCAGATGGAGGTCGGTGTTTCCTTGACCACGAAGTCGGGCAGGTAGTTGGCGATGCCTTTGGTGGCGGTCTGGTACTCAATCTTGAACCGCACGTTCTCGGCGTTCTTGGCGAACGAGACGATGTCGTCACAGCAATCCAGGAAGGCAGCGAACTCCAGTTCGAAGTGGTTGTCCGCAACTACGCGGTTGAACACCGAGCGCTTCGGCTGCACGAAGCTCTGGTCGCTCACGACCATCGGCCGGGACTTGCTGAGCTTGATGGAATCCTCAATGCGGGTAGTGCCCCGGTCCCGCACGGTCAGGTTGTTGATGGCGGTCTTGAACGTCTCCAGAATACGGCTGGTGACGCCGGGCTCGGACAGATTGCGCAGGACGTTCAGGTTGTCCATGTCAACCGGCTGGGCGAACAGGTTGCGCTCGATGAACTGCTTGACCTTGCCGAAGAGGATGTCGAAGCCGCCGACGAGCCGCAGGTCGCGCATTACGGTACGGGCGAAGAAACCAACGGCCGCTTGGTGCGACGGCGCTATCGTAGTATCCAGCACAGTCATGTGGCTGACGTCGCCGGTGTCAATGTCGCGGAACACTATCTGCCGCTGCTCGTCGGGCGAGAACTGCTTCAGCGGCAGGCTCGGCTTCGGCAGCCGGTCGCAGTCAAGCTCATCCAGTACCTTGTACTCGCGGTACACCCGGGGCTGCAATAGCGGCAGTTCAATGTCCAGTTCCGGGATGTTCTTCTTAGGGTTGTCCGAATCCACCTCAACCACCAGCGGCGACTTACCCTTGGTGCCCCAGCCCATCGGGGTGAGTTCAAGCTCCACGCCCTGGCTGCGGATCGCCTCGACGAAGTCCATGAACGCATCGGTGCCGACGACGCTCACTTTCTCGGTCACGTGTTCACCCCGGAACATGGGCCTCAAGCCTCGGCCAAGGGCCTGCTCCGGGAGTATCTGGCTCTTAGCTTTGAACGGCCGCAAACCGACCATGGCCACGACGTTCTTCACGTCCCATCCTTCGCGCAACACCATGACGGACACAACGGCCTTGTACTTGTTCTCTGGCTCGTCTATCTCGCGCGCCAGCTTGCGCAGCTTCTCCAGTTCTTCCTTGCTCTTGCCCGTAGACGATTCGGATATGTCGCCGTTGTTCTTGGTGTGTATCACCAGTACCGCGTCACGGAACTCCGGGTAGCGCTCTTCCAGCCATGCTCCGACTTCGTCGCAGTTCCGCGTGTCGTCGGTCATCACGAAGAGCACGGCCTTCTTGTGCGGCGCGAGTCGTGCCGATTCCTTCTGCCACTCAAGGTAGCCAAGGTACAGATAGTCCTGATACCGCTCCGTGAACTTGTCACTGGCCTTCTCGCTCAGCTTGGCGCGCGATGCGCCGTCGGGTAGCACCGGCAGCTTGACGATACCCTGGCGGATTGCCTCAACCAGCGGGTAGTCGCTGATGGTCTGAACGAAGATGGCCCCGTTGTTGTGCTTGGGTGTCGCGGTAAGGTCGAACTGGGCCGACAGCCGGCTGCCGCGCAGCCGGAGTCGGCTGGCGATGTCCTGAATGTTCTTGAACCAAGCCATCTCCGGGTCATGGATGTGGTGCGCCTCATCGTTGAATATGACGAGGTCCGGCACGTCGCGGACGACGTCTCCAAGGTCCACCTTGGAATCCGTTGTCTTGCCCGTTGGCCGACGCCCGAGGAAGTAATCAGTCGTATCCTCATCCTCAAACGACGGCTCCCCGCGCCCTTCATAGACCCGATGGATGTTCGTCAGGTAGATGTTCCCCGTGTCTGACTGAACGTGCACCTGGTCCTGGATGTGGAGCGTCGGCTGGAAGTCATCCTGCCAATTCTGGCCTTCATAGCCGTTGTCCGGCCGCACCGGGTCTTCGTGGAATATGCGCAGACCGTCGAAGTCCAGCAGCAGCCGGTCGAGCACGATGATATTCGGCGCGATGACGAGGAAGTTCATGCTCAGGTCTGAGTCGGTCTCGTACCGCTTGTGGTAGTACGACCACGCCAGAAGTAGGCTCATCACTTTGGTCTTGCCAGTGCCCGTGGCAAGTTTCATCACGTAACGCGTCCAGTCTTCATCGAACATCCCCTTGGACACGCGGCCGGACTCGTCGTGCTTAATAAGGCCATACGGGTCCCGCGCCTGCTCGACTTCGTACAGCCAGATTGCCGACTCGACCGCCTCGCGCTGACCGAAGTAATAGCGGAACTGCCTGGTCGTTCCGTCGGCCTGTGGCATCAGGTGCTCGGTCTCAAACCACCAGTGCAGGAGCGCCTTGGTCGTCGCGCTGGCCCCGGCATAGTCCGAATCTCGCCACTTCTTCACTTCCTTGCGGATGCCAAAGACCAGCGGGGGCAGTAGCGTAGCATAGCCGGTGTCGGTGAATATCTCATCGCCCGGATACCAACGTTCTGCCGGGTCGAGGATTACGTGCGGGTCAGTCGGGAAGTTCGGGCTGATGGCCATGGGCCGCTACGACAGCAGCTTGCCGTTGGCCGTGAGAATGGGGATGCCCAAGCCTTTGAAGTCCGCGTCGTTGGTCACCAAGGTGAGGCTTTGCGTGCGGCAGGTTTCGGCGATGAGCAAGTCACCGAAGTCGAGCTTCCCTTGGGCGACCGA
>CAIVTL010000088.1 GCA_903908785.1 Caldifarciminota bacterium
AGCGAGTCCGGCGCACGGCCGCGAGCCCCATTTCTGTGGATGCGCGTCCTCCTCCGGGGCTATGCTCGTGCGCGCGCGAGGAGCGGCCGCCCGCCGCCGGGTCACATCCGATCCCGCAGACTGTGCTAAGCCGACTGAGATCTCCACGAAAGTACTGAATGACGCGTCGTTCGGTGGGTGTTGTGCCATTTACGACGCATCTGTCGGGCAGCACAAGAGGGACTGCGCTTCGGATCCGGATTCTTGTGAGTTGGCGCCACTTGAAGACCGTGGCGACCAACGCGCCGTAAGCTGCGCACGACACGACTAGAACGAGCACGCCGACTATCGTTTCTGTAGTCATCTTTATCCTCCTGCAACCATTGTGGTCTCCTCTCCCGTCAGCCCGTACAACTCATACACCAACGCGTCGATTTGCTGGTCGGTGATGGCGAGCTTCTGGTCGAGGAGTTGCTTCGCGCTGGGGCTTTGCTTCTTCGGGGCGCGGGCCTGCTGCTTCTTCAATTCCATCATCCGCGTCACCAGTTCGACCATCTTGTCATGCCGGGCCTTGACATCGCTCAGAAATATGGGAAGTGTCCCGCATTTCCTTGGGTGAAGCGAAAACGGTTACCGTCCCCGATAGTTTCCCGGATAGCAGTTCTGAGCGGGTCGGAGAGTGTCTTTCTCACGCTCCCCGACGTCGCTCGACCTGCAACAGGAAGTGTATCAGAGTACCGGTTAGATATATCATGAACTCGACCTCCGCGCCCGTGTGGCGGTCGCCATGCTTCACGTTAGCATTCTGGTAGTCACAGAATCGGAAGAGGAATGACTTGTACATCTCTACCACGTATGCCTCCACGCCCAAGGTCTCCAGCCAGGTCTGGAGAGGCTTGCCCTGTTTCTCCAGCCGGCTGCGGTTCTTGAGGAACGTCCGGAGGAACTGCTCCAAGCAGTGACGCAAGTCATCGAGGACAACGCGGTAGTCGCTCTTTTGTCCAGCTAGGAAGGTCTCGAGTGCGTGCGAAAACTGCTTGGCTGCCCCGGGGTACGATGCCAGCCAATCTACCGTGTCATTGATGACGCGGTCATCGAGGAACCGGACACCTGCCGGGTAAACGACAGCGCCGCTCCCTCGCGCTGAGACCCGAATGCCGACGAGAGGCGAGTCTTGGGCTGCTTGGTCCACGGCCTTGGACAACTCTGCCATGTGGGGGAACTTGCCTTCCTCCAAGACCCAGAAGATGTGCTGTAAGACCCGCGTGAGGTCGGTCATCGATGCGGCGTTGTCGAGAAGGCTGTAGAACTGGTCATTCTGGGTGTACGTTGCCCCGAGACACCTCAGAATCACTGCGCTCGTGTCCCGCATCCCGCCTTTGAACATGAAGGGCAGTTTCGCCCCGAGGAGGTACGACAGCCTGTCAGAAAGCTCGGGATTCGCCAAGAGGAACTGACCTGCCAGTCTGTCCAGTGCGTTCAAGGCGCGGTTTCGGAATTGCCCCAGGGCCTCCGACTCGGACACCTTCACGTTCCACCTTGCATGGTAGTTTGCGAGCCGGGACTTGAGGCTAATCATCTCGGTGATCGGAAATGGACCACGGTCCGCTCTGGAATCTCATACGACCCTTTCCACAATCCGAATCTCGTCCTCCGTCAGGCCGTACAACTCATACACCGGCGCGTCGTGACATTCATTCGCCGTCACGCTTCCTTAGCTGTCAGGGCCCGCCGGATCGGCTGGAATTCCTGTTGTCGTGACGGAACTTAGGCCAAGCTGAGCTTGCCAGAGGGCCGTCGCCTTGGAAGGCGTAGAGGTATCCGCTATGCGACCCAACATAGACCGTGGCATCTGCTGAAATGGCAGGGGAAGAGCCAGAGTTGTCGATATGGTAACGCCACTTAAGGAAGCCGCCAGATGTGATCGCATAGAGATATCCGCCCCAATCCGCTATGTAAACGGTACCGTCAGAAGCTATGGCAGGCGAAGCGTCCGCTTCGCCCTCCAACTGATAGCTCCACTTGAGGCTGCCATTTGGGTCGATGACTTGCAGGTTGGACCCAGCTCCGACGAATATGGTCCCGTCCGCTGCAACTGCTGGTGAAGAGATGACTGACTGGTAGGAGTCGTAGCGCCACTTCATGCTGCCGTCTGGATTCACAGCATCGATATAGCCAAGTTGGTACGACGCGATGTACACAGTGCCATCGGCTGCCACGGCGGCAGAGGAGACGATATCCCCCCCTATCTCGTGCCGCCACTTCTGACTCCCGCCTTGGTCGACTGCTAGGACAAGACCCTCAGCTGCGTTGTCCCATGCTCCGATGTAGACTGTACCATCCAAAGCAACAGTTGGCGATGATTCGAGGCCATCGCAGTTGAGGTGGTTGTCTGCCTCGCAGCGCCACTTAAGGTCCCCAGTTGGGTTCACCGCGTAGAGGCTATCACCTGAGCGGACATAGACCGTTCCATCAGCAGCCAGGGCAGGAGAGGCGTAAATCCCCCATTGAGTGAGGAAGCGCCACTTGAGCGAGTTGTCTGAGTTTATGGCGTACAGGTTGCCGTCGACCGAACCGAGGTAGACCGTCCCATCGGGAGCGATGGCTGGTGACGAAATGACGGGACCACCGGTCCGATACTTCCACAGGAGCGTGCCATCAGGGCGCAGAGCATAGAGGCAGCTGTCGCAGGAGCCGAAGTACACCGTGCCGTCTGTCGCGACCGCGGGAGAAGAGACGACTTCGCCGCCGGTGGCGTACTGCCATTTCAGCGAGCCGGGCTGCAGACCGGCGATGACAACAGCAAACGGGGTGGACCAGTCTGAGACCTTACCGCCCGTGCCCTTTGCTTGAGCGCGAATTGAGTATGCTCCGACGCTGCTCCACGAATGCGCCATTACTACCGAATCACCGCTGCCCACGAATGCGCTCCAGCCCGATACACTGTCGTCACCCCAATCGAAACGGAGCGCGACATCGCTACTGTCCGCGCAATAGGCAGCCGCGGTGAACTCGTATGGGATATTGACAATACCGGACGACGGGCCGACAACAGCCCTAGGCGTGTCAGGCGTGCGCCCCGGCCTCTCGCAGACCACCAGCATCGCGCTGCAGGCCAGGGCGGCGGCAAGCGATATTCTCCCTTGGTGCAAACGTGACCTGTGGACCATTTCTATCCCTCCTGTGTCCGCACAAGACACCCCGCAGGCCTTCAATTCCGGGGACTCACAATAATCAATTCCATACCCGTCGAGGCTGGGCGACCTTGTGGCGACCTCGTGGCAACATAGGCTGTATCTTAGGACGGCGGCAGTCAATTGTCAAGCGCGCGGGCGGGCCACCTGGGCGGGCCACCTTCATGCAGTCTGCCGACCGTGTTCTTGACGATGTAGCTGACGATGTATTGGGGCGTGTAATGGACGCCGCCGGCCTTGCGGACTTCGGGCTTGTCCTCGACCTTGGCTCGATGGCCGTCGGTGAGCTTGATGACCTTGCCGAGGAATTGTTCGTAGACCTCGCCGAGGATTTCAATGCCGATGACTGAGAACTCGTAGGGCGATTTGGGCGGGTAGAGTTCCGGGGATTTCCGATTGCCGATTGTCAATTGCCAATTGTCAGTCGCCAATTCCTCGGAGAGGATGTCGGAGATGAGCTTGTCGTCAATCTTCAGGGATGGGGTGACGGTGTCTTTGCGGAAGTCGAACAGGCCGGAGTTGTAGCGCTTGTCCGCGTCCTCGAACCGCTCCATCAGCCGGCGATAGAGGCCGGGCTTGCCGATGAGGTTCTGGAGCGTGCCGTAGTCTTCGATGCCACGGTCTTCGCAGATGCGCAGGAAGATGGCCCGGTCAATGGTCATTTGCACGGCAAGGTTCAAGTCCGCGGTGTTGTCCGGCGTGCCGAGCCGGGGGTTGCGCAGGGCGATGTTGCGGGCGAGCGAGTCGCGCCAGCCTTCGATTTCGGCGAGGAAGGCGTCGTCTACTTCGGCGGTGCCTTTCCTGACTTTCGTATCCTCGACGTACTTGTCGAACGAGCCTTTGCGGATGGCCTCGGGCGAGAAGACCGAAGAGAGTTCGTCCCAGCGGTCAGGGTACTCGCTGTAGCGGAGGAGCTTGATGCGGGCGGTCGAGGCTTTGTCGGTTCTGACCGGACGCGAGCGGCAGTCGTAGACCGCGAATTCCTCGAAGTCGGTGAGGATTGAGAGCGGCAGTTTGGCGCTCCAGGCGTAGCGGCGGAGTTGGAAGGCCGGGCCGGAGTCGCTGGCGATGTTGACCGAGGGTTTCTTGGCCTCGACGAAGAACTTGCGCATGCCGCCGATGCGGAAGCAGTAGTCCGGCGCTTTGGTCGCGCCGCCGACTCTCAGCGAGTCCTCAAAGATGACGTCACGGTAGGGCATGGCGCTGCCCTGATGGTTGTAGACATCCCAGCCTAAGGCCTCGAAGAGCGGGCCAAGGAACTCGTGGCGGAGCTGCGACTCGTTGTAGCTGCCGGAGAGATAGGCGTCGCGGTTCTGGTCGAAGCGGTCAACCAGACGTTTGACGGCGTCGGGCGCGGGCGTTGCCATAGGGCAACAGAATAGGCGCATGCGACGCGAAGTCAAGACGATGTCAGAAGCGAGAAGCCAGAGGCTAGAACTCAGAGCACAGAAGTGAGGAGGCGAGCTGAAGGCAGACGGAAGCGCGCCTCAAGGAGAGGCGCGGGTGCAAAAGCGGAAAGCGCCAGCTCACGCATGCGGTCGGAAGCAGGCCAAAGGGCGTTGAAAGAAGACGCCTTTTGCGGGACCGGACAAAATGGTCATAACGTCAGTATTATCGGCGGGTTCGGAGCGGAAGCAAGCGGGGAGAATCAAGGGTAGGGGTCACCCCCTGGGCAGCATCCGAATGAGCAACCGAAGCAGCATC
>CAIVTL010000089.1 GCA_903908785.1 Caldifarciminota bacterium
CCTACACGACGCTCTTCCGATCTATCCTGACTTTCCCCGCATCCCCGTCAACCTGGACCATCTGCCCGGACTTGATGAGTTTTGTGGCCGGGCCGACGTTGACGACCGCGGGGATGCCGTACTCGCGGGCGACGATGCTGCCGTGGCTCAAGAGCCCGCCCTGGTCCATTACGATTCCCGCTGCCGGGATGAAGTACGGAGTCCAGCCCGGGTCGGTGAAGGGCGCGACGAGGATCTCGCCCGGCAGGACCTGCCCGGTGCCGGCATGCAGTATCACGCGAGCCGGGCCGGTCACGATGCCGGGGCTGACCGCAAGGCCTGACAATTCAACGGCCGCCGTGTCGACGACGTCCGGCTTGTGCTTACCCGGGTCATATTTGCCGACGACAATCGCCGGCGGGGAGAGGGCAAGGTTCCGTTCGTACTCGGCCTTCCGCTCCGCAACCCTGACGCGGGCGTCGAACCCGGCGCTACCGCCGACAAGCGGCGCGATTTCTTCCAGTCGAAGGAAGAACATGTCGTCCGCTTCGGCCAGCACTCCGCGCGCGGCCAGCCTGTGGCTCAACTCAACGACCAGCGCACGTGTGTCGGCGATGATGCGGATGCCTGCGTCCTTCACGTTCTCGCGGATGGCGGCGGAAAACTGGGCCTGGCGGACGACGTAGCTGAAGACCCTCCGTTTCACTGGGTTGCGCAGGCGGGCGAGAAGCTCCGCTCGCAGCCGGTCACGCTCTTCGGCGTGGCGGCGCTGGTCGGCCTCGGGGTCGGTGCTGCCCTCGGCCCGGACGAAGTTGCGGACTACTTCCAGCACATAGTCGGGCTGCTCGCGCCAGCGCGGGTTGAACATGTCCATCTCGCCGCGGGCGTGGTGGCCGTGTAGATGGAGGAACCGGTCCCAGCGGGCGAGGAAATCGCGGCCCGGCTCAGAGCTCTCAAGCCGTGGTCGGAGTTCGGCCCATGTGCCGGCCGAAAGGACGGCTTCGCGCGGTTCAGGAGAGTTTGTCGCCAGCCGGCCGAGCCGCCAGAGTTCGATGCCGGCCTCGGCGCTCCGGAGTTCGCCGGTCCCGGCCAGCAGGCGGCTGGCATTGACCCCGGTCGCGTCCTTGAGCCATCTCTTACATAGGTCGTACAGCACCGACGTGAACATCATTCCGGCCAGCGCGTAGCCCAGTCCCTCGCCGCCGACCCTCATCTGTGCCAAAGTGGCCACGGCCTGCGCGGACAGCTCCGCTTCCGAGAACCGGGTGAGGTCCGGCCGGGGCTTCTTCTCGTAGGCGGCGATGGCCGCGGTTATCCACTTGCGGCCCCGGCCCGGGCCGTGGCGCGACATCCAGAGCAGGAATCCGGGCAGCTTGAGCAGTGTCTTGAGCGGGCTGACCTTGATGTCGGGTAGGTCATCCGCGCCGAGATCGAGCCTGGCGCGGTCCTCGGGCTTGAGGTCCTGGCCGCCGAACATCTGGGCCTGGCCCATCCGGCTCGCGAACGGCATCCGGCGTACCATCCCGGTGAAGGTGTTGAGGTTGGTGTAGAGGCGGCCCGCGACTTCACCCATGAACGGGTGCTCGCCGAACGAGATGCCGAGGCGTTCGATGATTCCGCCGAGCAGTTCGCCGATGTACTCGCCGACCGAGGACCAGACGAGCGGCGTCAGGACGCCGGGCAGTACTTCGGCCACGTTCGTGTTGGACCAGACCTGGCGGTCTTCCCACGACTTGGGTCTGCCCAAGGTCGTGATGGGGCGCGACTGGAGGATGAACAGGTTCGGTCCGGCCAGCGCCCACTCGATATCCTGCGGCGAACCGAAGGCCTTCTCTGCCTTGAGCGCGAGGCGGGCCAGCTTCCGGGCGACGGCGTCAGAGATGCAGGGTTTGTCTGCCCGGGGCCGAGTCACCGGTTGCTCAACCGTGACACCGTCCGGCGACAACACTGACTCGACGGACTTCACAGCCACGGAGCGCTCGATCATCCGCAGGCCTTGGCGGCTGAGCACGAAACGGTCGGGCGTGACTTTGCCCGATACGAGTGCTTCGCCAAGACCCCAGCAGGCTTCAACCACGATGCGCTCGCGGCTGCCCGAGACTGGGTCGGCAGTGAAGACGACGCCGGCAGCGTCCGCGGCGACAAGCTGCTGGACGACGACAGCCATGGCCGCGTTCTCGTGGTCGAAACGGCTCTCGGTGCGGTAGTCGAATGCCCGTTCGGTCCAGAGCGAGGCCCAGCAGCGTTTGACGAGTTTGACGCAGCCGGCGGCATTGGTCGCCTGGAGAAACGTATCGTACAGACCGGCGAAGGAGTGGCCGGGCAGGTCCTCGGCGGTTCCGGAGGAGCGGACTGCCACAAGCGGCGAGCGGAGCGCGGCGAACGCGCGGGTGATTTCCTTGCGGACATCGTCCGCCAGCTCCGCTTCGGTGATGGCCCGCCGCAGCGCGGCCAGCGCCGCGTTTCTCGGCCCTCCGGCCGCAATGGAGTCAAGCGCGTTCCGCACGTGCGGCGCGAGGTCCGCTCTCGCCATGTGTTCGCGATACCCGTCCGCCGTTAGACAGAAACCGCCCGGTACCGGCAGGCCGGCGCGCATCATGCGACCGAGGTTCGCGGCCTTTGCCCCGACTGCGGCCGCGTCAGATTCACGGATGTGTCTTAACACAAGGACGTAGGGCATGGTCTCAGTATCGCCGGGGCTCGCACGGTGTCAACAAACCCGGCGGGCTGTCATGACCTGACGCCGGGCTTCTGTCCCCTACGATGTAGGCGAGAGGGCAATGAGTTGAGGAATTGGACCCAGGCACGGACGATGTGCACTTGGTGCAGCCCAGTGTGCTGTCTGAGAGGCCGGCCGAGGTCAGAAGTCAGATGTCAGACTAGTGAAGTCAGAAGTCGAAAGAGGAACCATGAGGAACGTAGTTATCGCAGTGCTTGTGCTGGTCGCCGCGGCATTCGCGGCCAATCCGTTTCGGCCGGCGCGCACCGGCAGCTTTGCGCCGCAGACGAACCCGGAGGATTTCCAGGTCGGGTTCTGGGACAGCCGGAAGTTCGACCCGCTCGCCGAGCAACCCCCGCTGCCCGCAGATCTTCAGATTAACGAGTACGCCGGTGATGGAACCGGCTACTACCTCGTACAACTCGGCGGGCCCGTGTACGGCGCGCAGATTGACCAGCTGCAGCGCGTCGGCGGCGAGCTAATCGGATTCCACTCGCGCTACCTGACATTCGTGAAGATGAACCGCGCCGTTGCGGGTGAAGTGGCGGCGCTGCCGTTCGTGCGCTGGGTCGGCGTATACCAGCCGGGGTACAAGTTCTGGTCCCGGACCCTTGAGGCGGGCGCCGGCCGGGTCTCGGTTGCGCTGTTCTATCCCGAAGACATCGAGGCGGCAAGGGGCGAACTGGAAGCGATGGGTCTTGCGGTCGTCCGCACCGGCGTGTCCGAAATGATGAAGGTCATCGAAGTGGACTGCTCGGCGGGGCAGCTTGCCGCTATCGCGCGACTGCCGTGGGTCTGCTCGATTGAGGAGTGGCATCCAGCCGAAAAGGAGAACGACCAGGCCCAGTGGGTAGTCCAGGACTGGACACAGAACCAGCGGAATATCTGGGGGCAAGGTATCTTCGGGATGGATGAGATACTCGGGTACACGGACACCGGTCTCGACGTCGCCCATTGGGCGTTCAATGACCCGGCGGTTGCCATTACCGACACCGGCGAGTTCCCGACCCACCGCAAGGTCGTGGTGTTCAAGCACTATCCGGCCGCGAGCGGCATCGGTGACCCGGACGGCCACGGTACCCACGTCGCGGGGACGATGGCGGGCAACGACTCCATTAACGGTGGCACGAGTGCCTACGAC
>CAIVTL010000090.1 GCA_903908785.1 Caldifarciminota bacterium
CAGCCCAACCGAAGCCCGCATCTACAACGCGCCCGGCCGTCTGGTCCGTACACTCTCCTCCCTCCTCCCTGCTCCCTCCTCCCTGACATGGGACGGGCGGGACCAAACGGGGCGTAGGCTCCCTGCAGGCGCATACTTCGTGCGCTCAGGCACTGCGAGCATTGTCCTGACACTAACCGACTAGAAAGGAACTATGATGAGACTTGTTCTTATTCTCCTGACCGTCGCGACCCTCACCGTTGCCGCACAACTCGACCCGACCGGCACGCAGGCGGTAACGACCGTGGTGGCCAAGCACGGCCAGACCCTTGCTGACTTCGTCAACCTCGGCAGCTTCTACCAGCAGAACGACGTGGACCCCGGCCTGCCGGCTGAAGGCGACTACATGGACCGGGTCATCTTCACGCGGGACGGCTCCAAGGCCATCGTCTCCAATCGCATGACCGGTAACATCACGGTCTTCGACTGGGCGACAGTGGCCGCCGAGACCACGGTGGACGTCGGGTCGTACCCGGCGGGCATGGCCGTGTCCGACAGCCTGCTCGTCATCGCGCGGCCCTTCGCGGACAGCGTGACCATCGTGCGCCTGTCCGACTGGGCAGTCGTCGCGCGCCTCGGCTCCGGCACCCAGCCGTGGGTCGTCCGCATCAGCCCGGACCAGACCCGCGCCTATGTCGGTTGTGACATCTCCAACACGTGCGAAGTCTATGACCTCACCACGCTCACGCACCTGCGCACACTGACCGACTTCCCAGAGTACCTGTCGGTCGTAAGCTGGAACAGCGAGAACGGCCGGTTCGCCGGGACGTTCAACGAGTTCCTCCTGACGGCTGACGGCTCTCACATCATCATGGCCGATACCGCACCTCAGCTCGTCTGGATTGACGTGACGACGGGCGCGAAAGACGATACCCTTTCCGGGATGGGCGACTGCTGGTTCGAGCAGTACTCGGGCGACTCGACGAGAATCATCACCGCCAACTACGCAAACCCGGCCGTTGCCTACCAGATTGACGCCGCCACGCGCGAAGTCACCGACTCGGTCACCATCACCGGCTACTCGCTGATGACCCTCGACGTCGCGGTGAACATAGACGGAACCAAGGCATACTTCGGCACGTCGAACAACACCAGCACCCTGGTGAAGTTCTCGACCCACGACTTCGTGAACTACACCCAGACCTACACCGCGTTCTGGATTGGCGTGTCCCCCGACCACGCCAAGGCCATCTCCGGCCAGTACAACTTCTCCATCATCGACTTCGCAACCGAGCAGGTTACCGGCCAGAGCTCGGGCAACTCCCAGTCATTCGGCGCGGTCTCGCCGGTCGGTTCCCGGGCCGTCGGCTTCGACCCGATGCGACATGAAGGCCTCTACTTCTACGACTACACCAACCCGACACCGGTCTACCGCGGCACCACGAACTCGGGCCAGCCGCCCGAAGGCGACGCGCCCCACCGAGTCAGAATCAGCCCGGACGGGCTCACTGCCATCTCAACCAATGTCCTCTCCGACAACCTGACCATCATCAACACTGTAGACGCAACGGTGGAAACCATCCTGCCGCTCGGCGCCCGCCCGCAGGACATCGCCTTCACCTCCGACTCGCGCTGGGCAGTCGTCGCCGGTCTGAACGGCAACAATGTCGGCATCGTTGACCTCGACGACAACTCCCTGACCACGCTCGCGGTCGGCTCCGGTCCGGCAACGGTGGTCATCACCCCGAACGACTCCTTCGCCTACGTCGCCAACATCGGTTCCAACACGGTCTCGGTCATCCAGCTCGACGGCGAGTCCAGTTCGGTCATCGCCACGATTCCCTGCGGTGAAATCGGTATCGTCTGGGGTTCGTATGGAGTCTGGAGCGGGCTCGGCATGAGCCCGAACGGCAAGTATTGCCTCGTCGCCGTCTCCTTCGACGACGTCGTGCGGGTGATAGACGTCGCGACCAACACGGTCGTGGACACGCTCGCGACCGGCGACTTCCCGCTCTGCATCGCGTTCGACAACACCGGCGACTATGCGACCGTCACCAACTACATGGCAGGCTCATACACGGTCATGCACATCGACGGCGCCAACTCGTCGGTCGTCGGCACATTCACGTCCGGCCAGTATGCCATGCGCCTCGCCTACAACCGCGCCCTCGACCAGATGGGCATCGGCAACTACGGAGCCAAGACCCTGACCCTCGCCAATCCCCGCACCGGCGCGCTCATCCAGAATATCTCCTACTCGTCCTACGGCGCGCTCGCCGGGGTTGCGTTTGACGGCGCGGGCCAGCCGGTGGTGCTCACCGCCTCGAACGGCGACATCCTCGGCATGGTGCATCACGGCTCCGACCACATCGAACTGCCCGCAGTCCCCAGCCAGTTCGACTACTGCGGGAGTATTGACCTCGCTGCGGTCGCCGGCCCAGGCCCGGACTTCGTCAGCCTCATATCGTGGCCGATGGGGCAGGCGGAGGTGAGGACGCTACCAGCCCCAAGCCTCAAGCTTCAAGCCAATCCGAATCCCTGCCGCGCCTCGACTCTCCTTCACTTGACCACTGGACCACTAGACCACTCGACCACTCTCCTCCGCGTCTATGACGCCCAAGGCCGGCTCGTCTATTCGGTATTAGGGATTAGGACTTCGTCATTCCCGCTCGACCTGTCATCCTTGCCCGCCGGAGTTTACGTCTGCCGGCTGTCCGCAGACAGCCGCTCGGCATCGACGCGCCTTGTGGTGACTCGGTAGTCCACGCCAACTGGAAACTCAGGGGCGGCCTCGCGGCCGCCCCTTTCGCTCCTGGTTCGTCCTTACAGGAGCTAGAACGTCAGACCGGCCAGTCGGACTCTCACCCCGTACTCGACCGAGCGGTCGGGTAGCTCTCTGCTCGTAAACGTAACGCCCGGCGGCCGCAGCCGTCTCCCGATGGTTCCTGTTGAAGTCCTTGGTATGCTCAGGTTGTAGCCGACTACCGCGCCAATTGGAATTGGCGCCACGGCCAGGACCGCGGTGGCCACCAGCCCCGGGAGGCTGGAGTACAACTCAGTGGTCATGGAAACGTATAGCACTCCGATAGTCAACGGTGCACCGGCCCAGGCACCAATGATAGCGCCGCCGAACTTCCCTCTCTCACCAAGTGCGCCGCCCGCAAGACTGACTGCACAGCCAGTCGCGAAAGGCAAACCAACGATTGAAGCCGTGAGCAGGACTTGCGAGAAGTCTATCGACGACAGTGCGGCCACACCGCCACAGACGGCGACTCCACCCAGCGCCCCGCCGGCCTCAAGCGCATAGACCAGGGCGCGCGGCCGCTGGGGCGGAGCAGCCCATGGGAGTTCAGCGCCGGCATAGTACGTCCCGCTACCCGCCGGGTTCCCGAACAGAACCCGGTTCCAAACGTCGATGCCGGCCCCAGTCCCCGGCGACTGGGCCGAGACCCCTGAGAACAACCAGCTTGCAGCCAACAGCACAGATGCGCACTTCATGCGACTTCCGATACGCCAGATTATCGGCCTGCCCTGCCCCTTGTCAAGAGTCCGACAACCGCACAGCCGGGTCCCGAACTCAGAGAGAATAGCAGCATCGAGACTGCATGGGCCGGCCGCGAGCCGGCCTCAGGCCTGGATACCATGCCGTATACATGTCGTCTAGCCGCTTTCCTGGTCCAAGTGACTGCAGCTTATGACGCTGGGTGTTACGAAGCAATTCTGCCATCCCCTGGAGTAGATGGTCCTCCACGTGATGGTCGAGATTGTCGTCTGGATTGTCGCGCAGACTGCGGTCACGATTGCCGCCAATACCGCGGTCTAGGTCTTCCTCGCGACCGTGGTCATGGCCATACTCATCACCGTATCCATCACCACACGGGCCGCAATCGTCGGCGCAACCTTGGCCATCGTTCTCCGCGCCACGCAGCAAAGAGCCCGCATCATCGCCCGCTGAATCATCTCCTGAATCCCCTCCGG
>CAIVTL010000091.1 GCA_903908785.1 Caldifarciminota bacterium
TGCCCCAACTGTTCGACACGTAGCATTCCGCCCCCTGGGACCGTGAGTGGTTCAGTTTTGTCGGGCTCAGCCTACTTAGTCCTACTTGGCAGATGGTAGGAATCACAGTTGCGGAGCTAGCCCCCACCGTTCAGAAGCGGGGAACTCAGTCCTTGGTATCGCTCAAACACCGCTGAGACGACTTCGACTTCGGTGGCGTTGGGCTTGATCCCGTACGCCTTCAGCACCTGTCGGTCGAGTTGAGCATGGGCCTCTACCAGCGCAGGTGGCATCGAGAGCGGGCTGTACAGCGCGCTCAGGGTCGCGTCCGGGAACTCTGATCGTACGTCGAGAACTCGCTGTGCCGCCGAGTGGATTTGCGGGCCGAAGGTGTCATCGGTAGTGAGCCAAGGAAAATTGTTGTAGGTAATCTCCTGGCTGACGCGCATGTCTGACTTCAGCCGACCAGAGACTGTTCGATTCCAGGCAGTGAAGACTGCTGACGACAGGACACCGAAGAGCAGATTGTCGGCTCCGGCAACGGTCAATAGGGCATCTGAGGCGATCACATCCGGGTCAAAGAAGGCGGTCGGAAGGTATTTCCTCGATTCCGAGGAGACTCGTGGCACAGCTAGGTAACGAGACAGGGGCTGAGCCTGCTGGACGAACAGGCCCGGCGTGGCAGCCGCACCCCTTGTCGAGGCTGCCTTGCTAGCAAGGCGCAAATCCCGTACGGACGACAAGCGATCGTGCAATGTGGTGGAGGAGGCAATGTCTGAAGGATCTGCACCCACGAGCCAAAGGCAGTACCTGGTTGCACCATTCAGCAGCTCCTCTGCTCCGATGAGCCTTCTCAAGTATTTCGCAGCGATCTTGTCAGTCGCTCGAATGTGATCTGCTTCGGCTTGGCTAATATTGGAGAGGTACCCTCCGTCCCGGGGCATGGAACCAAACCGCATGGGCGGTACGCCTCGGACGAGCGGCGACTGACGTGATCCAATCACTGCATTGGGCGCATCGGCCAAGTAGGGGTTGATCTGCTTCGCATCGACTCTCACGCCAGGACCATTGACACGCGGGTACTCCCAAAGGGGCCGTGTAGGAGGTTTGGGTGTTGCCGAGAACCCGATGATGACGACGTGAACTGCAGCCCGACCCTTTGCCTCGCTCGTCCACGCGAAGGTGCGATGAGCAAAGTCAATTTCCATTCCGTGGCGCCAAAGCTCAGCCCAGAGAGTTGCCGGTTGCTCACCTTGGGTAATCGAGTTGGTGGCCACGAAGGCGATGCGGATGTACGTATGATCCGCATACTCGGCGGCAAGCTTGAACCAGTTGGTGACGTAATCGAGCGTGCCTTGGCGCTTGTTGCCCCTCCAAATGCGTTCTTGCTCAGCCTTCTGTTCTGCCGTCGCCATTCGCGAACCTACAAAGGGAGGATTCCCGCAGACGATGGTCGCGTCGGAGGAAGGTAGGACATCATTCCAGTCCATGTCGAGGGCATTTCCAATGGAAATATGCGGTGATGCCGGGATTGGGAA